>CAYYHS010000223.1:0-5227 GCA_964471785.1 uncultured Chitinophagaceae bacterium | reverse complement strand
TCTTGTCCTGGGTGCCGTTCTTTAAGTTTCTGGCAACCCCCTTCGGGCGAAAATTAAGCTCCTTCATTACCGCCAGGATGTGGTCCCTGGTGGCCGGCTTCACCGTGTTCTTAGCATTGATGACCGCAGAAACAGTCCCCTTCGAGACCCCGGTTCGTTTAGCAACGTCTTCTATGGTTATTCGTTTCATTTGAGTTTTCGGTACTCCCCGTAAGGAAGTGCCCCATTAGTGTGCAATGCAAATCATTCCGTCTGATAAAACTGGATAAACGGTAGAATCGATCATTGATAGAATATCTTCCCCACAATCCACCCGGACCCGACAGAAGAACAGATGCCAGCGTTAAGCCAAGTCCTGTCGATCAAAAAGATTCGTCTCAGCCATTGGATAAACGGAGTTCTGATCACCGGGATAAGACAGAATACTATTGAGTCTCTTCTGTTTCAGCGTTGCCACACAAAGGTAAGATATTTTTCCCGATAGTCAAATCCATTAATTCGTTTGTAACTTTCGCTAAAAAGCACGACGCAGGCAAGGAAAAGCGCCAGCGTTCGTTGCAGCTATTTGTAGACCCGATCATCACCAGAGTACTCAAACCAATCATACTCGGCGAGGCTCGTACTTGCCTTCCCCTGCGAAGTAGCATACATCGCAACCATGCACCCGACGAACCCTCCTGCGGCCCTCGTGCTCAGAAATTTCGCGTCGACGCTGTCTTTAAGGAGAGTCCATTGACCGGAAGTGCACCTATACGAGAAGGAATAGTCTTCTTCCTGGGCGTCAATTCTCAAGGTTACTTTGTTCCTTTGCTCCTCTTTTCCGATGGTCGAGGATGTCAGCAGTTCCATCTCCGCAGAAGAATCTCCGTCGCTCGCCGACTTGTAGAGCTGGATGACCGGTTTGTTGTCCTGTACCGACTTGCATACATAGTAGAAATGTTTTTCATTCTGAAAAATCACCAACCCCGCTTTTTCATTCTCCCCCTTTGGATCGAAAAGCAGAGCTGTGCTGGCCGATCCCCTCAGATTTTTCTGGCGCCGCCCGAGGAAACTCGGATTCATGCTGCCGGCACACGTTTCCGGCCTCAACTTCATAGACAAGTATCCCTTCTTCTGGGCAAGATCAAACCATTTTTCATGAGGGGTCCTCAGGAAGACCCAGTTGGGATTCAGTTCGTCGGAATCAAAGTCATCCTTTGTTAAAAAATTTCCGCTTGTCGGAATGCCGATCGAGTCCGAGCTGGGCCAGATAGGAAAAGGATAACGGTACTGGACTTCTTCGTGCCCGGGGTTAATAATCGGCCAACCATCGATCCACTGAACGGGAGCCATGAACGTCTCACGTCCCATGTTGTAATATTCTTCTTCGTACGGCCGGTACGGTCGGCAGCCGAGGAAGACGGCCCACCATTCGCCCGACGGAGTCTGCACAAAATCAGCATGCCCCGTGGACGTGATGGCGTTTTCTCTTTTTGGATTGAGCCGGCGCTGGGTGAGGATTGGATTCTTCTCGTAAGGGAGATACGGACCGTTCACGCCTGCGCTCTTAAAGACAACCTCCGAGTGTTGGTCGGCGGTCCCTCCCTCGGCACAAATCAGATAATACACTCCGCCTTTTTTGAAGATGTGAGGCCCTTCGATCCACACAGGTTTCTTCGCGATGTCCGTTCCCCCGTTGACGAGTATCCGTTCCTCTCCGGTTACTTTGAGACTCTCGGCATCGAAATCACGCATCCGAATCGTCCTGTGTCCATCATAGAGAGATTTATTTTCGGGTGGATTGCTGTTATAGACGAGATGCGCCTTGCCGTTGTCGTCAAAAAAGAGTGACGGGTCTATACCGTTAACCTGAGGGAACCAGACAGGATCCGACCACGGCCCTGCTGGATTCTTCGCCGTGGCTACGAAATTCCCTCCGATATCTATGAGCGTGCATGTCACATAGAAAGTGCCGTCATGGTACCGAATCGCCGGCGCAAAAAGTCCCCGCGATACGCCCTGCCGGTCCAAGTTAAATTTCTCAGCGCGGCTTAGGACATATCCGATCAATTTCCAGTGGACCAGATCTTTGCTGTGGAAAACGTTGATCCCGGGAAAATAAGCGAAGGTCGAATTCACGATGTAGTAGTCGTTCCCTGCCCGGCAAATGCTCGGGTCGGGATAAAAACCGGAAATAATCGGATTTGTGTAACTCGGCCTCTCCTGGCCCAGCAGAGAATGCTGAAAACCAGCAGCTGTCAGCGCGAAGAGAACTATGAATGGAAGGGTGCTTTTTTTCAACGGTTATCCTTTCTTCCCATTGATGATGATGCTTGCAGGAAACATCAACCGGCAAAAGTAACCTGCTAGTCGATCCTTTCGATGAATTGCTGGCCGCCGTATTGTTCCAGTTGAAAGCCGGTTACCTTTCCCTTCTCATCTTTCTTGAAATGAACGAAAAGGTATTCCCCTTTCCCGTAAAAATCTGTCTGGCTTTCTGCGATGACAGGGTATCGTGAACCGTCGGGGAGCAAGGCAAGAAGCTGGTTCTCTTCCCGTACGATTTTTATTTTAATCTCAGCATTGATTTTGTAGGTCCCGACGTATTGATCGAGAATCGCCGCGTCGACCATCACGGAAGGTTTGGCAAAAACAAACTGCAGTCCGCGCGTGTACCCTTCCGCCTTCCCGCCGGAGTGACCGGATCCCTGGAGCACCCGAGTCTCGATCTCCAGTCCCGCCAATTTTTTCGCTTTCAAACGATCGGCAAATTTTTCGAACGCGCTCTCGTTTCCTTCCAGCCCCCCGACAGCCATGAACAGTTTAATCGGGAGCCGGGCCTTGTTCGCCACATAATTCTTTTCGTAGCTTTCGACTACCCCGCCGTCCCAGCCAATCGCTGGACTTGTCAGCACATAGCGATTGAACAATGCTGTCTCTTGAAACAGGGTATAGAGCGTAAAGAGCCCGCCGAGTGAACTCCCCATAAGGGTCCGGTCGTCTTTCTTCGTCCTGTACCGTGCGTCGATAAACGGAATTAATTCTGTCTTGATGAACTGCAGAAATTTCGGAGCGTTCCCTGCAAACGGAGCTTCCTTCACCGGTGTCGGCGTAAGATCTCTCGCCCGCAAGAAGTCGAAATTTGGATTGCTCCCGCCCCAAGCAATGCCGACCACGATCGCGCCCGGAACAAACCCATCGTAATATTGCTCGCCGAAAATCGCATTGAGTAATGGAAAATCCCACTGTCCGTCGAGCAAGTAAATAACGGGGAGTGATTTGGTGCTATCCTGGTATTCCCTCGGGAGGTTCACATACAGGTTAAATTCCTGCCCCAGAA
The DNA here is from genome assembly GCA_964471785.1 of uncultured Chitinophagaceae bacterium. GTDB lineage: Bacteria > Bacteroidota > Ignavibacteria > UBA10030 > UBA8401 > JAGVPT01. The sequence continues at coordinate 1,908 of CAYYHS010000223.1, read as the reverse complement.
TGGACGAATTGAAATGAAGCGACTGGGTTCCGGCGATTTGAACCGCCGGCGGAGACGAAAGTGAATCGGTCCGACCTGTCTGAGCTGCCGTCGTCTGAGTTTGAAGGAATATGAAGAGAACGATGAAGGGGATGGAAAAGGGAAACATCCGATGAAAAGCTATCTCAATCTTCGATTTCATGATTGTAAACTCCGCGGAGATTAGTTATATGAATTCCCGTCAGTAATGCGCCGCCATGCTCTTTGCAGTAAGGATAAAATTAAAGCCGGACTGGATGAGATAATTGTGAGAGATCCGGGATGTCAACACAGGTCGTTGTGGGATAGTGACTTAATTTGTCATTCCCGTCCCGCATAAAGCACGGGATAAACTCCAGCGGGATACCAGATATTTCTCTTCGCGGCAGTATAGATGCCCGCGTTCGCGGGCATGAAAACCTTCAGTTCACATGAAGGCACGGCACATGTTTGACATCGTCCACGGTCATCTGCCGCTCCGATGGAGCTCCCGATTTGCCCTCCTGTTGCATGTTACAAACATCGTGCTCCTATTGGGGCTCTTGCGTACAGCCCATGAGGAGAATCGCGTAATGGGACAACGAGACTCAAAGCACCGGAGGCGCGAAATGTTCATACCTTGTCTCCCCAACAAATACTCAAGCTCCGTCAGGAGCGACACTGCATCCTGCTCTTGTCGTCAGGCAGACCTAATTCTGCTTTACCAGGTACTCGTTGCACGCGTTGGCCGCTTCACCTCCGTGCGACACGGCCCTCACCACCAGCGATGCTCCGGTCATTGCATCCCCTGCAACAAAAACACCCGGAACAGACGTCGCATAATTCCCGTTGGTCTTGATGTTTCCCCTTTCATCGAGAGCCACGTTTAAATCCTTCGTCAGTGCGCCGTGCTCAACATGGAGAAAACCCATCGCGAGAAAGACGAAGTCGACATCCAGCAAGAACTCGGTGCCGGGTACCTCGCTCATCGCGAGACCTCCTTTTGGTCCGCTCGGCTTCCACTCCAGCCGGACAAAATGGCCTGAAGAAATCTTGCCGTCTACACCCGAAAAACTTTTTGTCGCGATGGACCAATCACGCACGCAGCCTTCTTCGTGTGAAGAAGAACTCCGTAGAATCTTCGGCCAATCGGGCCAATCCGGATTAAACGACTTGTCCCATTCCTGCGGTTTCGGGAGAAGCTCAAACTGGTAGACATTTTTTGCTCCCTGGCGGATCGCAGTGCCGGCGCAATCGTTTCCGGTATCTCCTCCGCCGACCACCAAAACGGTCTTCCCTTCTGCCCAGATTATTTCTTCCTTCTTCTTCAACCCGGCAACGTAGAGATTGGATTGGGTTAAGTATTCCATCGCCTGATGGATTCCGGCAAGGTCGCGTCCAGGTACCTTCAAGTCGCGAGCCTCTCCGGCTCCCGAAGTCAGCACGATCGCGTCGAACGTTCTTAACAATTCCTGCGCGGTGAGATCCTTTCCCACCTCAACGCCAACTTCGAAGCAAATCCCCTCAGCCTCCATCTGCGCAAGGCGTCTGTCGAGTACCCACTTCTCGAGCTTGAAGTCGGGAATGCCAAATCGCAGAATGCCTCCTAACTTCTGCGATTTCTCGAAGAGCCTTACCGTGTGCCCGAAGCGCCGAAGCTTCTGTGCCGCGGCCAATCCTGCCGGGCCTGAACCGATGACGGCCACCCGCTTGTTTGTTTCGATCGACGGTGGAAGCGGTACGACCCATCCGTTTTCAAAAGCCCGCTCGGCAACAAACAATTCAATTTGACGGATGGAGACCGGACTGACATTCACCGAGAGGGTACACGCGGCTTCGCAGAGACCGGGACACACTCTGGCAATAATTTCGGGGAAGCTGCTGGTTAATTCGAGCTGCTCGTACGCTTCT
>CAYYHS010000222.1:0-5235 GCA_964471785.1 uncultured Chitinophagaceae bacterium | reverse complement strand
GGAATTCCTATTGTTTCCTATGTTGGACGGCGCCGAAGAAAAGAGCTACTTCATCTTATTTAAAAGTTCATCCACCGAAACGCTTGCGATGCGTGTTGCACGATCTGACATCGCGTATGGTATGATCAGCGATCCAATATGCTCGATCGCCCCGCACGTATACACAACATTCGGCACGTAGCCTTCGCGTTCCGTTTCGTCAGGCGCTATGAGCGGGGTCTTGAGCCTTCCGATCACCTTCGCCGGATTGTCGAGATCGAGAAGAACTGCTCCGATACAATACTTTCTGACCGGGCCAACGCCGTGTGTGAGCAAGAGCCATCCCTTCTCCGTTTCGATCGGGGAGCCGCAGTTTCCTATCTGAGTGAATTCCCAGAAGGAAGCGGGCTGCATCAACGGTGAGGGGTTCTTCCATTGATACACATTGTCCGAGAAAGCGATATACAGGTTTTCGGCGTCATGTCTCGACACGGTGGCATACTTGCCGTTGATTTTCCTCGGGAAGAGTGCCATCCCTTTGTTCTTTGCTGCTTCCCCGCTGAGTGAGTTGACGCGGAAGGAACAAAAATCAATTGTCTCAAGAAGCAGCGGCATGATCGTTTTGCCGTTGTACGCCGTGTATGTGGCATAATACGTGATGGCACCGTCTTCGTCGGTGAACCGCACAAATCGCGCATCTTCAATTCCATTTACCTCGTACGACGAAACAGGAACAATTGCACGTTCCGAAAGCGGGAACTGCTTCGAAAAACTTATTTCATAATTAAGCTCGAGCAGCGATTCAAGCTGGTCGATAGACCGACGCTGAGTTGTCGAGACTTTGGCGTGCAGCTTCTTCCAGCGTACTACTTTTGCGGCCAATTGAGACCGTGTGAAATTTGCCGGCAGGGATTTGATAAATTCTTTCATCAAAGCGCTACGGCGGTCTTCATCCTGGAGTTTGTTGAAGAATGCCGATGCGGAGAATAATGGATCCGGATTCACTGTAGGAGTTGTAACAAACTTGCCAGCCGCATCCAACAAGACGACACCCTTCTTGTCGATGACGCCTGTTCGAAATTCGATGGATGAGATGTGACCTTCTCCTGTCGCCCGCAAACTCATGATGAATCGAAGCGCGCCGGGCTCTAGCCCGCTCTGGTCATAATGTGGGACAATTGAAGGATTGAAGAGAGCGGCAGCTTCCAACGAATATTCGCACGTGAAATAGGAACCGACAAGCAGACATTTTACTTTTGACAGCTCACATCCGCGCGGGAGAAAACTCTTCGCACCCTCGTAGCCCAACCCGAAGGCTCCTTCGAGATCACGGTGTCGGTCCCGGAACTCAATGAAGATTTTGTCGAGAAGCTCCTGCGCTTCCTGATCGCTCAAATTCACCACTCGTTTTACGAGTCCCTTCATTCTCGTCGTATAGCCGGGGCTAAGCGGGGATGCCGGAACAAACGGTTTAATAATAACCCGGGATGGATCCGGTTCAATCAGCACGGCTTGTCGCCGCACTTCCAGTTCTGTCCTCTTCATAGACTCTACCTTTTATCGAAATGTCCAACCGCTCACCAGATCGTCAAACGCCGCCTGAATTTCACAGCATCCGAAGTCTGAGCTTTTCCTTGATTAATTCTTTAGGAAGATGCGAGGTAACGCGGACCACTCTCGGTATACCCGCATCGATGTCGAAGAAGTTGTCGCCGAATTCGGCTTCTTCATTTTCCAATTCAATTCTGACGTTCTTTTTCAATCGTGATGATGTCAGCGTCAAAGTATAATTATCGCCAGCATCCTCGGTCAATTGAGTCGCGACATTCGATGATGGAAGCTGCATATGCTTCGGCTCTACAAAAAAATGCCGGTTCTCAGAAAGAACGACGCCGCCTTCTTTCAAGTTTGCCAATACATACGTTTGAGCCGGGTCGAATTGCGCGAAATCCGCAACAGGAATTTTCAGGATTCGCTTGGACGCGTTTCGGCCAACGGTCACGTTGGCATTTTTCGACCACGCTGCGGGACCCTCGAACGAGCGCAGGGCGACCTCGATCGTCGCGTTGAGGGCAGCAAGAAGGTCTGATGTCACCCAGACTTCCAACCACATGTCCGTTTTGCGAAAACTTACAAGTACCGGTGCAAAGAATTTTCTCGCATAGAAGTACGCCGCTTTGGGACGCAACGCGCTGTCAATCACAGACCAACTCATCACGGGCCAGCAGTCGTTAAGCTGCCAGAAGAGGGAGCCGGCGGTGTAAAATTTTCGCCGCCTCCAATGTTCCACGGCAGTCTTCAAGGCTTCAGCCTGAACGATCTGGCATTTGTAAATGAAATCGGCGAGATCTGTTCCTACATTTATGTGTCCGGCCTGAAAGCGATACAGCCGCTCAGTCCCCTCGGGAAGTTTATTGTGATGTTCCAGCACTCGGCTTTGCGGAAAGAGATCTGAATCTGTCGCTATCTCTTCCAACGTCCTTAGGTGAGGGGGCGCCTGAAAACCAAATTCCGTAACAAACCGTGCGTTGTCTTTCTCATACTCTTTGTAATCTCTCCACCGCCCCCACATCTCCCACTGATGATGATTGCCGTTCGATTCGTCGTTCGGAAATCCTTTTCCAAATGGAGAACTTCGCCAGTACGGCCGTGTTCCGTCAAGCTCGCCACAAATCGCCGGGAGGACCGTCTTAAAAATTTTCGCCCCCATCATTTCGTCCGGCGACGTACCCGGATTTCGCTGGCAGAATATCCACTCACATTCATTATTGCCGCACCAGAGCACAATGCTCGGATGATTCCGTAGCCGCCTGACAGCCCTTTCCGCCTCTTCACGGACCTGTTTCATATACCATGAATGTTCAGGATATTCGGCACAGGCAAACATGAAATCCTGCCACACCATCAAACCGAGCCGGTCGCAGAGCCTGTAAAAGACATCTTGTTCATAAATCCCGCCTCCCCATACGCGAAGCATGTTCATGTTTGCTGATTTCGCCATACCAAGAAGCTTCTCGTAGGTGGCGTCGCTGATTCGTGGAATAAACGAATCGCTCGGAATCCAATCTGCACCTTTGCAGAAAATTTTCTCTCCGTTTATTTCGACGACAAATGTCGTTCCTTCCTTATCGGGCTCCTGAAGCAATCGAACGGTGCGGAGTGCAAACGGAACTTCGAGGCCTTCGATTTCCTTGTCCCCCATGAAGAGGGAAAACACCGCACGGTACATTGGCTGCCCGCCGAATCCGTTGGGCCACCAGAGTTTCGGGGTTTTGATGCGAATTCGAAATTTCAACCGCCCGCTTTTCGCCCGCCGCTGATCCGCAACGATTTCTTCTCCATCTAAAATACGGGTTCTCAATTGCAATTGATCCGCAGTGAACAACGATACATCGATTGACAACTCGACGACCGCTTCGTTCTTGTTTATAGAAACGACCTTCACGAACGGCGACTGGAGTGAAGCGTGCTTGTGGGATTCCAGCCTAATGCCGCGCCAGATACCCGATGTGGTCAATCGTGGTCCCCAGTCCCAGCCGAACGAGTACTGCGCCTTCCGGACATAGGCACGATGAGGCTCGTGACCGGCGGAAAGCACACCGTGCTTCTTTTCCAAAGCCTTCGACCGCATCACCGGCGAATCGAAAAGAATCTCGATGCGATTCGTTCCCTTCCGTAGAAAAGCTTTCGCGTTGAAACGATGCTCAACAAACATATTTGCGGGCGTCGCAACTGGCTTGCCGTTGATACGGATCTGTGCATAGGTATCGAGGCCTTCTGCAACAAGCTCAATCCGTTTTTCGCTAAGCAACTCTTCGTCGACGTCGAACTCGCGCCGGTAGACCCATTGCTGCGAATCAATCCATTGAACTTCTTCTTCATTCAGGCGATAGAATGGGTCGGGGATTTTACCGTTTGCCAATAGATCCGTGTGCACGGTACCGGGGACAGTTCCGTCCATCCATTCCGCTACGTCCGAAATTGCCTTCGGCCGCGTTCGGTACTTATCGACGGCCTTGAACTGCCATCTCCCGTTGAGATCTATTCTTTTCATACTCTTATTGTGCTGAGCAAAAAGATGACATTCGCATCTAACAACGTCATCGCAGTAGTATCATTTTCTTCACGAAAACAGAATTCCCAGCTTCTAGCTTGTAGTAATACACCCCACTGGCACAGCTGACGGCTTTCCACGACACAGAATATTCACCGGCGGCAACTCTTTCCCGAACCAGCGTTGCAATTTCTCTCCCCAACACGTCGAACACCTTCAGCGTGACAAATCCCGGCGAAGGAACAGCAAAGCGGATTGTTGTCGATGGATTGAAGGGATTGGGATAATTTTGATTGAGAGCGAAGTGTGCCGGCTGGACAACATCCGATCGCTTGGCGATCCCGGTATTCATATCATACAATGCCGCAATCTGCGAGACAGGGAGCATATAGTTGAAGATTCGTACGTCGTCGAGCACACCGTTGAAATTGTAATTGTTGTCCCCGGGAAGGTCCTGGCCGATCGTAAGAGCGGAAGTCGTTGTATTGATGAGGCCGGAGAACGAGGTGAAGGCGTCGAGTTGTCCGTTCATGTAGATTTCAAGATCCGATCCGTTGTAGGCTCCCGTAACATTGTATAAACTGTCGAGAACAAGAGGAGTTTGAGAATCCAGGTCCTGATCAACCCCGAGAGAATTCTTCAATGTCCAACGGAGCCTGTTGGTGCCCGGAGAGATTGAGAACTTCCATCGGTTCTGCCAGCTCCCATGAGAAATAGGATATTGCTCCCGGGTCGCGTAGAAAGCTCCGACCTTCATCCAGAAATTGACCGTGATGCCGCCCTGAAAATTAAGCGCGGAATCATTCGGAACATTGATCGAAACAGTCGCTCCGTTAAAAGAATAAGCGCTCGCAGTATGGCCGAAGCGGTCGCTGGTGAAGGAACCGCCGCTCGGAGTGCCGTCGTGATGATTACCGCTCGCGTCCTTCGTATCTCCGTCAAACGGATAGTATGCGACTAAATTGCCAGTCTGCCAATTGGAAAAATCTCTTACTTCCAATCCGACGCTGTCCGATGCCGTTCCTCCGTGACCGTCATCGACCGTGCAATGGATGTAATAGTTGCCTGCCGTTTGGGGCGATTGCCAAGTAATGGCAGATCCCGTGCCGCTTAACGGGGCGTTTGCAATGGACCATTGATACGTCAGTGCATTGCGATCAGGGTCCGTGGCAAGGAATGTAATTGTGCTTGTCCCACCACGA
>CAYYHS010000221.1:0-5235 GCA_964471785.1 uncultured Chitinophagaceae bacterium | reverse complement strand
TCATCCACGGCAAAAGCGACGCCCGCATACGGTATCAGTACAGTGAACAGCTATTTGCAGCGGCGCACGAACCGAAAGCCTTGTACCTGATCGACGGCGCAAACCACACAGATATCCACAATGTCGCCCAAAAAGAATACGAAGAACGTGTCGCAGGGTTCTTTGAAAAGTGGCTGGCGTAGTATTTATTCCGCCCCCGCCAACGAGGTACGCTTGTCATCTTCGAGACGTTTCATGCACGACTGCTAGACAAAGATCTTATGAGCAAGGAGGGCGCTATGAATCTTAAAGTACTCTTCATTTTGTTTTTTTCTGTCCTGTTGTTTTCCTGTTCCCCAAGTACTGTCGGCCCCGTCAGTTCCTCGGGAACGATTCCGCCAAATTTTTTCATCGATCAGAATTATCCAAACCCGTTTACGGACAGCACGTGGATTCCATACGGCGTCCCTTCCACCGGCGGACAGAGCGAATTTGTTTCGCTCCTCGTCTTCGACAGGTTTCACAATCCGGTCAGGACTCTTGCCTATAATCCACATCATCCGTTTGGATCGTTCACGGCAATCTGGGACGGGCGCGATGATGAGTACAAAAGAGTCCCACCCGGCATTTATGTTATTGAACTGTACGGTTCATCGCCGAACACCTACATCTCTCGCATCTCGGCAGTCCGGATCTAAAAGGAGGATTTCCTATGAGAACCGCGATCTATGTATTGATTTCAGGATTCCTTATCTGGGCGCCAACGGTTGCGCAGCCGGATACCGCCGGGATGTTCGATGAGAATGAAAATGATTTTAGACTCTCGATCGGCGTTTCCGGAGGAATCACACTTGTCAGCCCTGATATCGTCAACGACCAAATTGCCTTCCTGAATAATTCTCTCGACGCAGGAGTGGACAAGATCCAATCGATGTGGCAGTTCGCCGGGTTCATGAGGATCAGGCCGCGGATGGCCCCCTACATGCTCATTCGCGTAGAAGCAATAACGGTAGCGCGGGCGTACAACTACTATGCCACCGGCCGATCATCATCGAACACGCCGACACCTTCGTTCGACGTATCAAGCTCGACGCGATGGTCGGTCTATCCGCTCATTATCGGAATTGGCACAACGATTCCAAAAACACCGATCGAAGTCGAAGTCGGGGCAATCTATGCTCTCGGGTACATCACTGAAACGGGGTCACTCTCGTCCGGCGGGGCTTACACGAATACGCTCAGTGGAACCGGTTTTGGGCTGCAGGGACGCGTCGCTCCCCATTTTCGGTATTCGAAAAATGCGGTCATCTCCCTTGAGATGTCGTACCGGTACCTTGTCGTCGGAAGTTATTCAGACAACTTAGGGAGATCGCTGAACGATTTCGAAATGGACATGAGCGGGATTGCGGTGTCCCTCGGTGTAACCTACACGTTCGATTGAATCACAGCGCGGGGCTCGCCAAGGACAACACGGTAACACTTTCGATATGATATGTATGGGGAAACATATCTACCGGCTGGACTTTCTGAACTGAGTACCCGAATGGAGCGAGAAGTTTGATGTCCCGCGCAAGTGTTGCGGGATTGCAGCTAACATACACAATGCGCGGAGTCTGCATCTCCCCAACTTGCCGAACAGCTTTCGGATGCATCCCGCTACGAGGCGGGTCGATGATCAACACATTTGGTTTCGCATACTCCTTCATCCATCCAACATCTTTCGTCAACAGATCTTTTAGATCACCCGCAACAAAGTCGCAGTTGCTGATTCCGTTGTAGCCCGCGTTCATCCGAGCGTTGGCAATCGAGCTTTCAGCCAATTCGATTCCAACAACGCGTTTCACCGCGCCGGCGATAAAAAGAGAAATGGCCCCTGTTCCGCAATACAAGTCGTACACAGTATCCGAGCTCCTCAATTCTGCAAAATCTCTCACAATGGCATACAGCGTTTCAGCCTGGCGGGTGTTGGTTTGAAGGAACGAGTTTGCCGAAAGGTGAAAAAGGAGCGGTCCGATTTTTTCTGTGATAACGCCCTCTCCGTAATACACTTTTTCAGTTTCGCCGACCGCTATATTCGCCCGTTTCGACGTTATATTATTGACGAGCGTAACGATTTCCGGAAAAGCTCCGGTAAGCTTTTCCGTCAGCGCTCTCATGACTTCGGGACGGTCGTCAAATGTGACCAGGTTCACCATCACGTCCCCGGTGTTCTTTCCCTCACGGATGACGAGATTGCGGAGATATCCCGACTGCGGCTCGGAAGTATACACCGGCAGTGAGTTCTCGATCGCATAGCTTCGCACCATGTTCAGAATACCATTGCTCAATTCCGATTGAAGATGGCACTCGTGAATATCAAGAATCTTGTCGTATCGTTGAGGGATGTGAAATCCAAGAATCACTTCGCGCGGTCTCTCTTCAATACCGGCAGGGGCGGATGCCATCTCTTCTTCTGTGCGCCAGCGTTGATCGCCGAAAGAGAATTCGAGCTTGTTCCTGTAGAAATAGATTTCTTTTGATGGAACTATCGGCAGAACGGGAATGCCCTTGAGTCCGCCGATCCGTTCGAGGGCATCGACGACGTGCTGCTGCTTGAAGGCAAGCTGTTTCTCGTATTGAACATGCTGCCACCGGCATCCGCCGCATGTTCCAAAATATGTGCAGCGAGGCTCTGTGCGTGACGTTGACGGCTGCAGCACTTCTAGCACCCGCGCTTCGAGGTGCTTTTTCTTCTTCCCGTAGACCCGCGCTTTCACGACGTCGCCTGCCACAGCTCCCTCGACAAAAACGACAAGTCCGTCATGACGGGCAATACTCGTCCCTTCGAATCCGGATGAATCGATCGTCAACGTTAAGATGTCGCCGCGTTCGGGCATTGTTTTGTCCCATCGCCCCCCCACCTTGTCAAGGTTTAGAACCTTGACAAGGTGGGGGGCAATTCTAAGAATTCTTGATTTTCTCGATCTCTTCGGTGAGCTTTCCCCACTCGAAATAAGACGATCGAAGTTTATCCTGCAGCGTGTTGTATTGCTCAGTCGTTTTCTTCGCGACATCACCGTTTTTGTATAACTCCGGGTCCGCCATCGCCAATTCGAACTCCTTTTTTTGGAGCTCCATCTCCTCGACTTTTTTTTCCAAGGACTCTAATTTTTTCTTCAGCGGCTGAAGCTTCTTGGAAAGCTGCTGTCTTTTTTCTGCTTCCGCTTTTTTTCTTTCCTTGTCGGACACATGAACCGTTACCTTCTCTTCTTTCTTATCTCTTTTTTCTTCTCTCTTAGCCTTCCCTCCTGCCTCTTCCTTCTTCTTCAACAGGTATTCGCTGACATTTCCGAGGTACGTTTTGACGCCTCCGTGCCGAACTTCCAAAACCTTATTGACGATGGGGTCGAGAAACGCCCTGTCGTGAGAAACGATAAGATAGGTTCCATCGAATTCTGCCAGAGCTTCCTGCAGAACTCTTTTAGAGCGCATGTCCAGATGGTTCGTCGGTTCATCCATGATGAGAAAATTGGAGGGAAGAAGAAGCATCTTTGCGAGAGCGAGCCGGCTCTTTTCTCCTCCGGAAAGCACCTGTACTTTTTTAAATACATCGTCGCCGCGAAATAGGAACGAACCAAGTATCGTGCGCAATTTCGTCCTGATCTCCCCCGTGGCAACATCGTCGACGATTTGCAAAACTTCCTTTTTTAAATCCAATTCTTCCGCCTGATGCTGGGCGAAATACGAAAGGAGGACATTGTACCCAACAACACGTTCACCGCTGTTGAAAGGTTCAACTCCGGCGGCAATCCTCACAAATGTTGACTTCCCCGCGCCGTTGACGCCGACCACCGCTATGCGGTCCCCCCGCTCAATGGTGTAGTCTAACCCGCCAAAAACCTTATTCTCGCCGTAGCTTTTGTCGAGGTGTTTAAGTTCCATCACGACGCGGCCGCTCTGTTGGGGTTTAGGGAAATGAAAATGGATTTCCTCCTCCTCATCCTCGATCTCGATCAAATCCATTTTTTCCATTTGTTTGATGCGGCTCTGCACCTGGCGCGCCTTCGTCGCCTTGTAACGAAACCGGTCGACAAATTGCTGTGTCTGCTTGAGCTGTTGCTGCTGATTTCTATAAGCATTGGCAACAAGCTCTTTCCTGATCACCCTTTCTTTTTCGTAGAAGGAGTAGTTTCCGGCATACTCCTCCATTTTGCCGAGGCTCAGGGCAAACGTGCGCGTGGAAAGGGAATCGAGGAACGCCCGGTCGTGGGAAACAAGGATAATAGCACCGTTATATTGATGCAGATATTCTTCGAGCCACTGGAGGGATTCAATGTCGAGGTGGTTAGTCGGCTCGTCGAGAAGAAGAGCCGAGGGTTCTTTGAGAAGAAGCTTGGCCAATTCAATACGCATTTGCCAGCCGCCGCTGAACTCGTCCGTCTGCCGTTCAAGATCTGCGACGGAAAAACCGAGGCCCATCAAGACGCGCTCTATCTTCGATTTCATGCGGAACGCGTCGAGGTCCTCTAACTTATGCTGAAGTTCGCCATAGATCTCAAGCGCTTCCATATACTCGCTGGTTGATGGGTCGAGCGAACCGAGCAGTGCATGCGCCTCGTCCAACTCTTGTTGAACAAGAAGAATATTTTCGAACGCGGTTTCCACTTCTTTGTAGAGCGTTTTCCCGACGGCCGTAACGCCGTCCTGGGGCAAGTAACCGACGGTCACATAATGCGCTTTGCTGACGGAACCGCTCTCGGCTTCCGAGAGGCCGGCAACGATCTTCAGCAAAGTCGATTTGCCGGCGCCATTCGAACCTACAAGCCCAATCCGGTCGTGCGGGCCGATCATCAGAGAAAGGTCGTCGAAGAGGTAACGGCCGCCGAATTGGACGGAGATATGGTCAAGTGAAAGCATAGACAGTTATCAATCAACAATGAACAGTCAACATTGAAGAGAGAATATACGAAAATTCTGGCAGAGGAAAAAGGGATGGTTCTTTACTTCGCGGCTTTTGGAGGGAAGAGCGTGAATCGGTGGACCACATCCTTTTGAGCTGACCGAGGAGACACTTTAACAACTTCAAACAAGATCGAATCTGCCGATGCACGGCAGCGGACATAATGGAAGAACATGCCGCCGTCGGCGCCGTCGTACAGATTGAACTCGCTCGGATTTTCACGGGCGTCATGCAGCAATCCTCCGCCTCCACCTATCACGAGAAAGTCTTTTTCTCTCTTCAGGAAGTGTTCAAAACGGTGAGCGTGCCCGGAAACA
>CAYYHS010000220.1:0-5242 GCA_964471785.1 uncultured Chitinophagaceae bacterium | reverse complement strand
CTCGGAGCTTGGTTCTGAGAGCGAGCTCAGAAGTTTTGGCGATCGACACCTAAGGAATAACGAAAGAGCGGGTCCGGCAACCGCAGAAGAAGATGTGTTTTTCCCTTCATCCGTCGTCAAATTCACAGCGAAGTAATGTGTATAGGGATGAGGGTATGAGGGTAGCTCATCATTGTCACGCACCAATCAGACTAACGAAGGAGGCTTAATATCATGAATAAAAACGTTATCGCAAAATCTTTCTTGCTTATTTTCGCATTTACGTTGATGGGTTGTGCGTCTGGAGGTATGTTCCCCTCTGCGAACATAACGGATGTACAGCTTCAGCGGGGTAACTTTAAAATTGTGGCGCGCAACGTATCGGGAGAGGCAGAGGCCGGATATCTCTTTGGCGAGTCAGTTCCCATGGGAATGGCGACAAACACGTTTGCACTTGTCCGCGTAAGCGGTTCAGGCATGCTCTACAAAGAAGCGCTTGAAAATCTCTGGAAAAATTATGAAGCAGCGTATGGTGCGGTTGAAGGGAAGAAACTTGCTCTAGTCAATGTTCGTTATGACTCCGAAGCCCTTAATCTTTTCGTATATACGCAGCCGAAAGTAATGATTCGGGCAGATGTAATTGAGTTTACTGAGTAGAGTGATTTTGTACGTGTCTTGACATGGGGATCGACCGGCCAAATCTTGCCCGGTTTGACGCATAGGTGCGCTTTTTCAGAAAGGATGCCGTAGTGAAAATAATTGGATTAATCGGAGGGACCACATGGCTTTCCACTGCCGAATATTACAAGACGATCAATCAGATGATCAACAGTCGCGTTGGGGGAGTTCATTCCGCAAAGATTCTTCTCTATTCGATGGATTTTGAAGAGTTCAAGCCTCCGGCAGATGCAGAGGGATGGAAAAAGTCGGGCGAGATGTTGGCGGGCATAGCACGACGGCTCGAAGTCGCAGGCGCCGATTGCCTCTTGCTTTGTGCCAACACACCCCATATGGTAGCCGATGACGTCCAGGCAAAAATAGGGATTCCGATTCTTCACATCGCTGAAATGACTGCGAAGGAAATCAACAAACGAAGAGTACAGAAAGTAGCTCTGCTGGGTACCAAATTTACAATGGAGCGGGCTTTCTTCAAAGACAGGCTGACTAGGCATGGAATCGAGACGCTCATCCCTGACGACTCTGATAGGGAGTTCATTCACTCATCGATCTATGAAGAGTTCGGGAAAGGAATATTTACAACTGAGACAAAAAACAGGTATCTTCAGATCATCAAAAACCTTGAGGGAAAAGGGGCTACGGGAGTCATATTCGGCTGCACCGAAATTCCGTTGCTCATACAGCAAAAGGAATGCGATATTCCCGTTTTCGACACGACCCTTATCCATGCTGCTTCGGCGGTCGATTTTGCTTTAGCGTAATCACATTATGCGCACAGGATAAGTTTTTAATTTCTAACCCCGACCGTTTGTCGTGTTGAACAGGGCGCTTTCGATGTTGAATGATCAAAATAGAGAAGAACTCCAAACCTCCTTAATAACCGGGCATCCAAAAATATGAAAACACTTACGTTGATCCTCCTCCTTGTCGGAATGTCGGCCCTGAAGCCTCTTCCGGCAACCTGCCAATCTTCAAACAGCGAGACACTTGATCCGCTTGCCGCCCATATCGATTCCACGGTTAGGCCCGGCGCTGACTTTTTTCTTTTTGCGAACGGAAAGTGGTTCAAGGAGAATCCGATTCCTGCCAGCGAACCGAATAATGGGTTATGGCAGATGATTCAGGACACGATCAATGCCCAGGTTCGAAACGTCTGCGAGTCGTCCGCGAGTCTTCACGATGCTCCGAAAGGAAGCAACAAACAGAAGATCGGAGATTTCTTCTTCACCGGCATGGATAGCGTTGACCTTAACAAGGACGGGATGAAGGCTCTGAAAGGCGATTTTGAAATGATCGACGGGATCAAAGACCTCGAAGGTCTTGCAAAGGCGGCGGCGTACATCCATGCCGTATCGGGATCTCCCCTCTTTAGTTTCGGGGTAGGGCAGGATGACCGGATCAGCAGCAAGAACGCAATCTTCATCTGGCAGGGAGGCATCAGTCTTCCGGACCGGAATTTCTATTTTGATACCGATTCGCGGGCGTCGATGATTCGGGCGAAATTCCTCGAACACCTCAAGAACATGTTCGCGCTCATCGGTTATAACGATGCGAAAGCTGGGACGGCTGCGGAAGGGGTCATGAAGATCGAAACCGCTATCGCAAAAGCCTCCCGTAAACGAGAAGACACCCGAGATCCGCTGAAGAATTACAATAAGATTTCGTTCAAACAACTTACCGAGTCGACGCCGGATTTTGATTGGTCTCTCTTTACGAAAAAAACGGGTCTGAACTCCATTGACACGGTGATCGTCGGCCAGCCCGAATTTCTTTCGGCGGTGAACGGCTATCTCAAGAGCTTCACGCTCGACGAGTGGAAGAACTATCTGAAATTTCACCTTGTGCGCGGCTTAGCACGTTATATGGATGACAAAACGTATCAGGAATCGTTCAGTTTCTATTCAACCGTCCTTCGGGGAATCAAAGAGCCGAAACCGCGATGGAAACGAGTTGTCGAGCAGACCGACGGCTCGCTTGGAGAATTGATAGGCCAGGTCTACGTAGCTGAGTATCTTCCGCGCGGGACAAAGGCGAAGCTCCTGGAAATAGGAAATGCCATCAAAGCAGTCTATGCCGAGCGAATAAAGAAACTGGACTGGATGAGCGATGAGACGAAGACAAAGGCGCTTAAGAAACTGGACGCCATCATCATGAAGGTCGGTTACCCCGATTCCTGGAAGGATTTGTCAATCATGGCGATTGACCGGAGTTCGTTCGTCCACAATGTGATGAACGCGAACCGGTGGAGATTTAACTACATGATCGCGAAGTACGGGAAACCGGTCGACCGGACTGAATGGGATATGGAACCGCAAACATACAACGCCTATTATAATCCATCCAACAACGAGATTGTCGTTCCCGGCTGCAACATCATTGTCTCGGGATATGAACGGACAATGGCCGATGACGCGATTCTCTATTCGGTCATCGGGGGATCGACATTCGGGCACGAGATTACTCACGGGTTCGATGATCAGGGAAGCAAGTACGACGAACAGGGTAATCTCAGCAACTGGTGGACGAGCGATGACAGCGCAAAGTTCTATGCCAAAACGAAGATGATTGTCGATCAGTTCAACGGCTATATTGCCGTCGACAGCCTTCATATCAACGGAGAGCTTACTCAGGGGGAAAACATTGCCGACCTCGGAGGCATTATGATGGGGTACGAGGCATTCAAGAAGACAGACCAGTTCAAGAACCGTGTGATGATCGCTCGCGAAACTCCCGAACAGCGTTTCTTCCTCGGCTATGGGCTTGCATGGATGGTCAACGAACGGCCGGAGGCGATCGCGAACCAGGTGCGGAGCAACGAACACTCGCCGGCAAAATTCCGCGTCATCGGACCCTTGAGCGACATGCCGGAGTTTTACTCGGCATTTGGCATTAAACAAGGAGATGCAATGTGGCGCGCGGACAGCGTTCGTGTCAAGATTTGGTAGGAATGATTCGGGCGGTTTGCGATTGAAATAATCTCGCAGGCCTGCCGTTCGGTCGGCTGCGTCTCATTTTGAATTTTCAGCGTCATTCCGGCAAACGTCCCAATGGGATTTCTGGCCTTCTTGCGCTCAGAAAATTTCATTCCGATGAGCCCCGGCAGAAAGGATGCCGACCGACGAAACATTTCTTATTTCTGAGCCAAGGGAGTTTGATCAAGAAAAAAATAGGCTACTCGCGCTCGTAGAACGCTTTAGCCAGACAGGCCCTGGTCGAATATCAAAATACAGACATCCATTTTTCGGGAAACTAACTCCGGAAGAATGGGGCCGTCTGATGTGGACTCATGTCAATCACCATTTGAAACAGTTTGGAGCTTAAGTTGCAGAGCCCGGGCTCGAATTAAATCATTCGCTTAACTCGTATAATCCCGACCTTAAATCTCGGAGGCACAATGAAGAAAATCGTTACTATGGTTTCGGCAATCCTCGTGCTGAATACGGTGCAGCTTCTTGCTCAGGATTCCCCACCGTTTCGGAGGCCGACTCCCGGGCCGGAGCGCGCCAAGCTTTCTTTTCTGGTTGGAAGGTTTGTGACTGAAACTCACCTGAAGCCAAACCCGATGTCGGACAAAGAATCGATCGGGAAGGGGACATCGAACATCTCATATGGTGTGGATTCCATGTTCTTGTTCCTAGACGATCAAAGTATCAATCCGGTGCTGGGTGCCTACAGAGCGCACGGTGTGTTGGGCTATGACAGGAGAGAAGGAAATTATGTATTGTCGATGTTCAATAACTTCGGGGATACCCCTCAATATAAGGGGTCGATGAAGGGAGACACCCTCACGCTCGCCACAAAGGTCGATTTCCCCGGCGGCGCATTTGACCAGAAACTAGTTTGGTATAACGAAGGCAAAACCAACCGGCTTAAAATTTATAACGATATGGGAGAGGGTTATACGTTGGTGATCGATCAGATTTTTACCCCCACCTCTGTAGATGACAAGAAGTAGAATTTCCTGTTCGTCCGGATTGGATGGAATTACCCTTTTCGGGAAACCATACACCGTGTCCGATTGTTATTTTTGTAGCTGAAGATGGCAGCAGGCTGTCTTCAGGGGCGAATGCAGGGCCGCCCCCGGATCCGAAATCAATCCTCATTAGTGGATGATGGGAAAAAGGGAAAAGAAGGTAAATCTATATATTGCCAGGTCGGCCTCGTTTGCCCAGCCGATTCTCAGCCACTTGCGACAACTCGTTCACGATGCCTGCCCTGACGTGGAGGAGACTATCAAGTGGGGATTCCCGAACTACGTCTACAAGGGGATCCTCTGCAATATGGCTGCGTTCAAACAACATTGTAGTTTCGGATTCTGGAAGGCTTCGCTCATGTCCGATTCTCGCAAGCTCTTCCGGAAAAATAGAAGTAGAGGTATGGGAGATTTTGGGAATATAACGTCCTTGGCAGATCTCCCTCCGGATGGCATTATTCTCTCCTTCATCAAAGAAGCCATGAGATTGAACGAAGAGGGGACGAGCATTCCTCAAAAGACAAAAACAGACCGTTCGAAATCCCTCAACCCTCCCGCCTATTTTCTTAAAGCATTAGAAAAGAACAAAAAAGCCTGCAATGCGTTCGAGAT
>CAYYHS010000219.1:3727-5266 GCA_964471785.1 uncultured Chitinophagaceae bacterium | reverse complement strand
GGGTAACTGCGTTGATGATGTATGATGGTTGCGTTCGAAAGATTGTTTCCTAAATTGGTTTACAGTTCACAGTATTTTACGACCGAGGCGAATGGTTACCAGTTCGGTTACTGCGAAATGTCCACTTAGAGGATTTCCATTTCCACGCAAAGATCAACAACAGCAGGGTCCGCTGAAACCCCTACTCGCCCCGCAAAAGAAAATGCCCCGGAAATCGGGGCGTTTCTATTTCCACTTGACACGAATCCTTATTTCTTATGGAAGATCTTCGCACCGTCAAACCCGTTAAATGTCGTTGAGGAGGCGGTGCTGTATGCGCCGATATTCTCTGTGCAGAGGAAATCGCCGAGTTCGAGATTCGATGGGAGTTCAACGGAAAGTGAGATCTTGTCGAAGCTGTCGCAGGTCGGTCCGACGACGGCACAGATTTCCGTCGCACCTCCTTTGAAAGCATGAAAGTTCGGAATCCAATGATCATACACCACCCCCGAAAACGTCTGATAGACTCCGTCGTTGATGTGGTAGAACACCTTCCCATCTCTACGAGCCTTGCCGATGATCTCTGAAACCAGTGTCGCTATTGTTGCCACCATAAACCTTCCAGGCTCTGCGAGAATCTGGATATCGTCAGGGAACAACCGCGTAAACTCCGAATTGAGCATAGCGGCCAGTTTTTCAAAGTGCGGAACGGAGGCGTCGTAGGGCACCGGAAACCCGCCGCCGATATCGACGAGGTTCAAAGGGAACCCCTTCTTCCTGGCATCGCCTAGAATCGTGGAGGCAAGATCGAGTGCCACAGTATAATTGTCGAAATTCGTACACTGGCTCCCCACGTGGAAACTGACCCCCTCGACCTTCAGTCCAAGGTCAAACGCCTCCTGGATCAGCTGCTGAGCGTCGCCCGGCTCGGCGCCGAATTTCGAAGCCATCTCAACCTGCGAACCGGTATCCGGAACCTTCAACCGCAGTACCAGTCCAGCCGTGTCGCAGTTGTCCTTCAGCTTGATCAACTCTGCACTATTGTCGTATGTCACCAGCGGATTGTATTGCTTTATTTTCGCGAGAGTTGTGCGATCTTTGATCGTGTTTGAGAAGATGATCTTGTCCCAGACAAAATGCTTTTTCTCCTTCTTGTCGAAATGCCGGATATATTGGTACACCTGCATGAATTCGTTGTAGGAAGCGACATCGAAACTTGAGCCTTCTTCAAAAAGAGTTTCGATGATCTGCTGCTCGGAATTGGCTTTCACAGCATAGTAGCACTGAACCCGCGGCAGGCATTTCTTAAATGTCCGGTAGTTGTCCCGGAGTTTTTCGTGATCAACAATGAACAAGGGGGAGCCATAGTGCTCCACCAACTTCAGAAGTTCCTCAGGTCTGTCCAAGAATCTCTCCGCGTAATGGTTCTGGGATGGGGGAAAAGGTTCAGGCAGAGAGTTTATTCATAAGAGACTTCAACTCCCCGACCTCCTTGTTGTTTTCGAGATACGATTCAATCAATTTCTTCCGCATTTCATCTCCGCGATCATACAGGCGCTT
>CAYYHS010000219.1:1850-3627 GCA_964471785.1 uncultured Chitinophagaceae bacterium | reverse complement strand
TTGGCATTCAGGATGATGGCTGTTGAATCGTTGACGTCGATGCTTGGATTGATCTTGAGTTTGAAATGGTCTCGCAGTCCTGCCGAGTCGGCCAGGAGTTCCAATCCCGCTACATTCATTCCGATCGTAGAATCGCCCGGCGAAGAGGTGAAGACAGGGATGCCGTTGCGGTACGCCGCTGCCAGAACGCTGACTTCTCCCAACTTATTCTTCTGCTCGTACTCGTTGAGTACTTTGCCGAGGTGATGATAGTACTCTCTCGTTCCCATTTCTTTCTGGAATTCCGGCTGCAGCATGATCTTTCGTAAGATGCGGTCAGTTGCCATCAGAACATCCTGGTAGTCGAACAGAATGTCGTAGATACGGGTCACACCTTTGTCGCGCAGATCGGCATCGTCCACATTGTGCGTGCCTCGAAAGAGCGGCATGTTTAACGCAAAGTGCATATCATGGTACATGTTGGCCCCTGTTGATACCAACCAGTCCACGAATCCGTGGTTCATGAGGGGGATAATCGTCGACGGGCCGAGACCGGCCGGAGTCAGCGCTCCTGCAATACTGACTCCAATCGTGACATCCTCCGGCGAGTACTTATCGCGCATCAACTGACAGGCGGCTCTCAATCTCCCTCCGTTATAGGCATCCATGTTGTCTATAACGCTGGCGATATTGCTATCCTTCGAGATCGGCTTGGGCAATACTCTTTTCCCCGACAGGTAATCGTGTTTGTCCGAATGGTGCTTCATCGAGTGATCCATGTTCATTCCTTCATTTTGAGAGTGGTGAGTCAACAGACAATGTGGCTCAAAATAAAAAAGAAAGGGCCTATTCGCAAGAGGAGAAATGACAATCACACATAGAGGCTTCCAACTGAGTTCTCCTATATGGGTTGCTCCATCGCTTCGGCGCAAAATCGATGAACATCCTGGTCCGTAGTGACGCATCTGCCGGCGTCGTAGAACGTACCATCGAGGTGCAGCAAGGTTCGCCGAGCATCCCCCGTTTACCCCGCAAAGAACTGCCCAATTTGACGGGGCATTTCTTTTTCGTAATTTGAAGTGGCATTTCTATCCCCCCTGACGAGTATTGGACGACTCTCTTGAGCAAAAATGATTGATTACCAACTGCGAACGAGTGCACGATCTCGGCACGTGCGGCTCTCGGTTTCGTTTGTTTCCGGGCTCGAAATAATTGTTCCTCCCGGTTTTGATACGTCGCGCATTCCAGAAATCGTTGCCAGGAAAGAACGCTGGATAAAGAGGTCGATTGAGAGGATGCGGTTGAGTGGCCCGCCGGTTGAAATTCCCAGCCAGATAAATTTACGGAGTATTGGGCGGACCTTCCATGTTTATGTGGACTACAACACGAAACGTAAGAACCGCCTTATTGAACAAAACGACTCGTTGACGCTCGCTGTCAATCTCCGGAACAAGAGGATTCCATTCATACTCCTTAGAAAATGGGTCCATGAAAGGGCCGCCGACGTTTTGTTGCCCTGGTTAGAAAGTGTAAGCAGCCGACATGGAATGAGCTACAACAAAGCCGCGGTACGGTTTCAACGAACAAGGTGGGGGAGTTGTTCATCCAGGAAAAACATTAATCTTAACCAGGCGCTCGTGTTCCTTCGACCGGAACTTGTGGAATACCTGATGATTCATGAGCTATGCCACACGCTGGAGTTGAATCACTCAAAAAGATTTTGGGAATTGGTCGGAATGAATTGCCCAGATTATCGGATGTTGGATAGAGAGCTGAAGGGTGCCAGAAGAAATGTCGA
>CAYYHS010000219.1:0-1750 GCA_964471785.1 uncultured Chitinophagaceae bacterium | reverse complement strand
ACATCCTTAGACGATCCGACCAACGTTAGTAACTCTTGCTTAGGGGGAACCTCAGGACCGCTCAATTTGAGTTGCTCCTGAAAGAATCTAAATGAAGGTAAACCGAGAAGTACCTTCTCGTCTTCTTCTGAGTCAAAAAACGCCGTGTGGATGAATGTCTTGCCGTCAACGCTCACGCAGGAATTATAGTTAATGCCCGGATGATGAAGCTTCTGTAGATCAGCCATAACATTTTTAATGTTGCTTTGGTTTTGCGAGGCATACTCCGATTTGGCTATGTATGTTACCTTTACTATTTTCATGGTGTTCTTTTTTATTGGTGGATGGGATTGAACTGGCAAAAGATCTGCGCCCTTTAAGTGTTTTGAAAGTATTCCGAAAGTATAGGATTTCCCTAGATTCGCGGCAGACTACGGCGCCGGCTTTCGTTGTATCAAACAGAATATTCTTGACTTAAGTTCTCGTCTTGGTTAGTCAACCTTCTGATGATGATGTTCCCCTCTGTCCTCTTTTCTTTCCAACAAGATCTCCCCGAAAATGGGTTTTTGACTTGTGGGGATTGTTTTCTGGCAGTAAGAGCGGGATCGCCATGACACTTCATTCAACACAGCCCACCCACCTCCCGGCTCTCTTTGTTCTTGATTCTCCACACTATTAAGGCTACATTTTTCGGTGAAGAGTTTCCCCGGATTTTGTGAGAATTCCTTAGTGAGAAAAGTTTTGAGTTTGCCAATCCTCACAACACAAATCAGTGAAGGATGAATTCCGAAATGAAACATTTGAAGATTCTCTTGCACGGGCTGCTGTTGGCTTGTTTCCTTACGGCAAGCCATGCTCAATCTCAACCTCAGAATCCGATCGCGGATCCCAAAGCTGTGGTTACCGAGGGGAATGCTCGATTTACCATTCTTACCCCGGAGTTAATCCGGATGGAATGGAGCGAGCAGGGATTGTTTGAAGACCGGGCGTCGCTTGTTTTTATCAATCGCCGGCTTGATCCCGCCGGTTATTCCACACGACGTGACAGTGGATGGCTCATTATTAAAACGAATCGACTGACGCTCGAATATTTTCCCGACGGGAGTCCGTTCTCGTCTTCGAATCTGCATATCAGTTTCGAATTGAATGGACATGAAGTTCAGTGGCACCCGGGAATGGAGGATCGCGGAAATCTCGGTGGCACAATCCGAACTCTCGACGGAGTGAGAGGGGAGACGAACCTCGAGCCGGGCATTCTTTCAAGGGATGGATGGGTGATTGTCGATGACACCGAACGCCCGCTTTTTGATGGATCCGATTGGCCTTGGGTCACTGCCAGGTCCGGGACAAAGCATCTGGATTGGTATTTCTTCGGCTACGGGCATGAGTATCGTAAAGCGATGTTCGATTTTACCCGAGTGGCAGGAAAAATTCCCATGCCTCCCCGTTTTGCTTTCGGTCTCTGGTGGTCGAGGTACTGGGCATATACCGATGTGGAGTTCAAAAACCTTGTTTCGGAATTTAGAATGCACGATGTGCCGCTCGATGTGCTCGTTATCGACATGGATTGGCACGAGACATTCGATTTGCGATGGAGCCGTTCGCCGAAAGATCAAGCCGGCCAGCTTCTCGGATGGACCGGATACACGTGGGACCGGAATTACTTCCCGGATCCCGAGGGATTTCTTGCCTGGTGCGACAGCGAAGGGTTAAAAACGCCGTTGAATCTTCATCCTGCCTCCGGAATCCAGCCGCACGAAGATCATTATCC
>CAYYHS010000218.1:0-5268 GCA_964471785.1 uncultured Chitinophagaceae bacterium | reverse complement strand
ATAAATCCTGCACTCGATCGCATGACCATGAGGCACAACTTGTTCCTGGGTGATTGACAGTTTCTCGCCCTGCGCAATCTTAAGTTGTTCTTTCACCAGGTCGATTCCGTAGACGGCCTCTGTAATGGGGTGCTCTACTTGGAGCCGAGTGTTCATTTCCAGGAAATAATAAGATTCGTCCTCGTCAACCATGAACTCGACCGTGCCGGCGTTTACGTAACCGCAAGCTCGTGCCGCGTTTGTCGCTGCCAATCCCATCTCTTTTCGTGTCTTGGAGCTTAACCTCGAGCTTGGGCATTCTTCTATCACCTTTTGATGCCTTCGTTGAATCGAGCACTCACGCTCCCCCAAAAAGACCACATTCCCTTGACCATCTGCCAATATCTGGATCTCGATATGCCTAGGATTGGCCAGATACTTCTCCACATAGATTTCGCCGCTTCCAAATGCCTTGAGCGATTCGGATGCCGCTTGCCTGAGCGAGGCTTCAAGACTCCTCTCGTCATCGACTCTCCTCATCCCCTTTCCACCACCGCCATGAACCGCCTTAATTAAGAGAGGGTATCCGACCCGTTGAACAGCTTGAGATGTTGCCAGGTAATTATCATCAGCAACACGGGTTCCGGGAACTACCGGAACTTTTGCCTTCTGCATTAAATCGCGGGCGGCTGTTTTACTTCCCATTGCTTTGATGGCCGAAGCGGGAGGACCGACAAAAACTAAGCCGGCGGAGGTTGTAGCTTCCGCGAATAGGTGATTCTCTGATAGAAAGCCATAGCCGGGATGAACCGCGTCACATTTTGCCTTCAGGGCAATGTCGATCAGTTTCTCGATGTCGAGATAGGTTTCTCCTGGGAGGTCGCCTTTGAGTGGATAGGCTTCATCGGCATAAAGAACGTGCGGAGCACATCGATCGGAATGGGAGAATACAGCGACGGTCGATATCCCAAGCTCTGATGCTGCCCGGTGGATTCTCACTGCGATCTCCCCCCGGTTTGCAATGAGTAATTTTTTGATTCTTCCGGACTTCATCATTCTGTCAATTCAACGACGGTCACACCATCGCCTCCCTCGTTCCATTCTCCTAGGCGATGGGCTTTAATTCTCTTGTCCGCTTTTAGAAAAGAGCCAATCTTCTTCTTCAGAGCTCCAGTCCCCTTCCCATGAATAATATCTACTCTATGTAAGCCTGCTAACATTGCATTATCAAGAAATTTGTCAACTATCTCTAAAGCTTCTTCGCCATATAATCCACGCACATCAACTTCGCGTTGAGCTACAACTTCAAGCACTTGCCCGGACGTAGTCTCTGCTGCAACCCCAGTCTTCGGTGCTGGCTCAACGTCCTTGAGATGAATCCGAAGTTTGATATTCCCCACGGCAATTTGCATCATCCCATTGGAATCGGGCAGATGGAGAATTTTCCCGATCTGTCCGTTCGACTTCACTTTAACTGAGCCGTCCACTATATAGCTTGAATTGGCGTGCGGAGCATCCGCACCAAATTCTTCAAGCGATTTTTCGATAGTTTGAATTTCGTCTTCAAGCGCTTTGATCTCTTTCTTCGAATCGGTAATCGACTTCTTCTCGGCTTGATGTTGCCGAATCTCCATCACGGATTTCTCGATGACGGCATTTGCCTTGCTGACTATTTCCTTCGCTTCTTCAATGGCCTTGATTCGGATCTGGGCTAGTTCTTTCTTTAGAAGATCTAATTTGCTTTCATAGCTATTTACTAACGTATTTAATTTCAATCGCTCATCCTCCACTGCCTCTAACTGAACAGAGAGAGATTGAGAACGATTCTCCAAGTCGAGTATCAGTTTTTCGAGGCGAGATTTCTGCTCGCCTGTCATTTCTTCTGCCTCGTCAATCAACTCCGGAGAAAATCCAAGCCGCCGTGCTATTTCAAGTGCATAGCTGCTTCCCGGAACTCCCATACGAAACCGGTAGGTAGGCGTCAGCGATCGCTGGTCAAATTCCATTGCGCCATTCTCCATTCTGTCAGACTCATGGGCAAAGGCCTTAAGAGACACCTGATGTGTTGTTGCAATCGTCACAGCCCCGGCTCTCGTCAACCGCCTTAAGATCGCTGCTGCTAAAGCTCCCCCCTCTACAGGATCCGTGCCGGCGCCGATCTCGTCTATCAAGACCAAACTCTCGTTGTCTGCCGACTCAATGATGGTCTTGAGCCTGAGAATATGTGAGCTGAATGTGCTAAGGTCATCTTCGATTGATTGATCGTCTCCGATATCGACAAAGAGTTTGGTGAACATGGGAAACTCTGAATCTGGCGACGCCGGGACATGGAGACCGGACTGGAGCATCAGCACAAGCATGCCGACAGTCTTCATTGCCACGCTTTTGCCCCCCGCGTTGGGTCCGGTTATGAGGAGAGTTCCGACGTTGCCGCCAATTTCAATCGACAGGGGAATTACTTTCTCCCGCGGATGCTTCAGCAGCAGGACCGGGTGTCTGGCTTCGGAAATTTTCAGCGAACCGGATTCTTTTAGATGAGGTTTATTTCCTTTGATTTCAATTGAATACTTAGCCTTCGCATAGATCAAATCTAGGTGTTCCAGAATGACAAGACCCTCTGCAATGTCGCCCCGGACCTCCCTGACTTGTGCCGTCAAAGTTCGGAGAATCCTCTCGATCTCGCGCTGTTCTCTGAAGTGCAACTCTCGGATTTCGTTATTTAGCGAGAGTGTCTCAACTGGTTCGACGAAGACAGTCGACCCGCTGGCAGACGAGCTATGGACAAATCCTGGGACGCTCTTCTTTTGTTCTGATTTGACGGGGATGACCATCCTCCCCTCTCGCGTTGTGATGATATCGTCTTGAGTGAAGCCCTGTTCCGAAACTTCCTTGAGAATACGAACAAGTTGCTTTCGTAAGGACTCATACATAGAAACAATCTCGCCACGAACGGCTCTTAACTCCTTGCTTGCAGAATCTTTTACTAACCCATTTTCATCTATAGCTTCAGTGATGTTATACTCAAGTATCTTGTTGATGACAATCTTATCCGTCAGCTCTGCCAAGCGCCGGTAAGAATCGGACCGCTTCTGGACAAAGGACCGGATATTTCGAGAAGTCTGAAGGGTAGAGGCGATAGGCAGAAGGTCACTTGCCAGCAAAATACTGTTTTCGGCGTTTGTCCGCTGAAGTGGTTCTCGAATGTCTTTTAGTCCATCGATCGGGAGTGGATCGTCGCTTTCGAGCAGCCGCTTCATTTCATCGACCAAATCGAGTTCCAGCTCCACCTCCGCAAGGGACTGCAAAGGCTCGGCGTGCTCCGCAGCGTGCTTCCCCAGATCGGAAGAAGCGTAGGCCTGCAGCCTGTTGAGTATTTTCCTGAACTCAAGTTTTTCTGCTGCAGACCGAAATTCTATCATTACTGAATATGGGGTTGTTTTAGGTTGGCCGCCTTCTTCCCTGCACTGATGATTTCCTCGTAGAAGTCTTGCGACTCGGGGAGATAAGTATTGATGCTGTCGAAAATTTGAGGAGCGAGATTCTTTAACGGCAGGTAAAGAGCGGAGTTCGATCTCGTTTCCTGCGAGGGGAAGTGAACGTAAATGCTCAAGAAGATAATAACCATGCTGAGAATGATCCCCCCCTCCACCAATCCCATGATCACTCCCGCTATCTTGTTCCAAAGTCCCTCGCTAAGTTTCTTAATGGCGACCCGATAGACGACCGCTTGAATCAGCATGATACCTCCAACGATCGTCACGAAGCCGAGCGTTGTCGCGAGCCCGCCTGAGACCCCCATGGGGATAAAAACTTCATCTCCTAATGCGGCCGCATATTTTGTGGCGAGAATAAGCGACAGCGCGAGACAGACTAACGCGATCAGTTTTTTTAGGAATCCGCTTCGCCATCCCGCAAGCATGAAGATCGCGAGGATAACAAGTATGATAATATCAAAAGTGCTCATGTGGTTCCTCCTAAGCTCTGTCGTACCAGCTCAGAGATTAACGCCGAATCCACTTTTCCCTTCAACTCTTTCATCGCCAGCGGCATAACCTTTCCCATTTCCTTCACGGAGAGCGCACCGGATTGTTTCACAAGGTTAACGATGATTGTCTGAGCTTCTTCTTTCGATAATTGTTTGGGTAAATACTCGGAAATGATTTCCAATTCCTTAGCCTCTTTTTCGGCGAGATCGATCCTCCCGCCATTTCTGAACTGTTCAATTGCCTCCTTCCGTCTTTTTGAAGCGGAAGAGAGGATGGATAGTTCATCATCTTCGTTCATTGGACGGTCGAGTCCCTTTTTTTCGAACTCCAGGATTTGTGCACGGACCATTCGCAAAGTTTCAAGCCGCAACTTGTCGCCCGATTTCATGGCAGCTTTCAAATCATTGTTTATACGCTGAGTCAGATCCATAGTCTCTCTTTCCGTTTCGAAAGGTTATCATACTTTGCCATACACTCGTATCGTCTGGCCATTAATTGCGGAAGCTTCCTCAGAGGCAAGGAAGGCGATCACACCGGCTGCCTTTTCCAGGGTCACCCAATTACGCATCTCCTCGGGAGAGGCGGATTTCTTATTCGCCTCCGTAAGCAGAATACTCGGGGCGATTGCATTGACCGTGATATCGGAATGGGCGATGGCCTTGGCTTCTTCGCCGGCGATGGTTGTCAACGTTTCGATTGCCGCTTTTGAAATGCCGTACGCTCCTCTTCCCGCTGAAGGCGAGAGTCCCGCCATCGCAGAAATATTTACGATACGGCCGTACTTGGTCTGCTGCATTACCCGGAGCGCGCTGCGAGAACACAAGAAGGCGGTCTTCAGATTCAAAGCCAACATAAAGTCCCATTCCTTTTCGCCGAGGTCAACAATGTCTTTCTTTGGCATGTAACCGCCTATGATGTTGCAGAGAATATCGATTCGCTTTTTCTGCCGCATGAGGCTTTCAAAAACCGCCAGGGCGTCGCTTTCCTTGGAGAGATCGCCTTTCAATGCAACAACGTCGGGAAATTCTTTGCGCAAAGTGATTACCTCAGCATCGGAGAAATAGGTCACCGCGACTTCGGCTCCCCTTTCCCTGAAAACAGCAACCACGGCACGGCCGAGTTCGCCCGTTCCGCCTGTGATTAAAGCAATCTTCCCTTGGAGTTGCATAGGTAAATATATTATTCGCTTCGACGAAAATCAATCCATCAAATTGATTCTTACGTCGTTAGCTCGTATATTGAACGCGTCATCACTCAAAAGGATCAATGGACTGGATCGACTACAAACAAGTTCAAAACACCT
>CAYYHS010000217.1:0-5274 GCA_964471785.1 uncultured Chitinophagaceae bacterium | reverse complement strand
TCCGATCGCGATCGCCCTTTGCCCGACCTGTAGCTCATCTGAATTGCCAAGCATCGCAACCGGCAGGCCGGTCGCGTCTATCTTGACGATGCCGATGTCGGTAAGAGGATCAGTGCCAACAACCTTCGCCTTAAACCGGCGCGTATCACTCAGCACGACTTCGATGCCGTTTTCATCGGCATCCTCGACGACGTGATTATTCGTTAAGACATAACCATCAGGCGTGAGGATGACGCCGGATCCGGCCCCCTGCGATTGTTCTTCATCCGGCATCTTGAATTTGAAGTCAGGAAAGAAGTGGAAGAATTCGTTCCCTTGCGGCTTCTTCGCCTTTGTCGTCACTACGATGGAGACCACAGAAGGAGTCGCCTCTTTCGCTACGCTGACAAAAGCATCGTTGAGCACCTTCAACTCTCCACTGGCCTTCGCTGGGTTTCTGTCGGCGCCCAGTTTGACCGATTTGTTCTGAGCCAATCCGGGGTTGACGCCGTCGAAATTGGAAACGAGGATAGCACCGAAAATTATCCCGATCACTATAAGGAACAATGCAGCAAGAACAGATCTTCTCATAAAACAGAACCTCCTCAATAAAATAATATTACCCTTGTATAGTTGTAAACAACGAAAGGGACTTCAACGTTCGTACTCCCTGAATGTGGTACTTGACATAAGTGGAAAGCAATGCCAGAATATCATTTTGGGCCTGCGGTCCAAGGACCAACTTCGGCACGGAACTCATTGCGTCCAATTGGAGATGAAGCAGCAACCGCACTATCTCTCTCGACACTTTCATTCCCCCTCCGTTCAGACGGCCCCGGCAATCATCACAAATGACTGAACCGCTGGCGAGCATGAAATAGGCCCGCTCAATACCGGCATCCTCCGAGATATTTCGCGCGCAGACGGAGCAGCACTCCACATCGAGCCCGTACCCGAACAACTCGCACATCCTCACTTCGAACGCAAAAAAAACATTCAACACTTGTTGAGAAGTATTGTTCGCCACTTCAAGAGACTCTGCCAGCAGGGCAAACATTGCCTGGTTTTCCTCTTCATCATGCATCACCATATTGACAAGCTCTACAATCGCGAGGCCAACCGCCAGTTTATCGCTTTCATTACCGAGTCTGAAGAGGGGTTCGGCGATTTCAGCTTTCGAAAGCAAATGCAGATCGCGGTGTTCTTTTCTGTACAGAATCAAGGAGGAATGAGTCATCGGCTCGAGCGATGCTCCGAACTTGTTCTTCGAACTCCTCGCTCCTTTTGCGATGACCTTCATCTTCCCGTATTTACGGGAGTAGACAGTAACAATCTTGCTCGTATCGCCATACTTCATCGAGCGGAGAACGATTGCATCCGTCGATACGATCATGCGAATGACCTGTCTCTGTTCTGGAACATTGATGCAATTGTCTTCTCAAAGGGCGGATACAGAATGCCTTTCTCTGTGACGATCGCCGTAACGTAGGAATGAGGGGTTACGTCAAAAGCAGGCGAATAGACTTCCACTCCAGCGGGAACAGTCCGCACGCCAAACCCTTCAGTCACTTCGTGAGGATCGCGTTCTTCGATAGGGATACTTGCACCATTGGCCAGATCCAGGTCAATAGTCGATCCGGGAGCGGCCACATAGAACGGGATGCCGTGTTCTTTCGCTATAATCGCAACGTTGTAGGTCCCAACCTTGTTGGCGATATCGCCATTGGCGGCAATTCTGTCTGCCCCGACAATGACCAGATCGATTTTCTTTCTCGCCATGACAAATGCCGCGGTATTGTCGACAATAACAGTCACGCGGATTCCGCGTTTTTGCAGCTCCCATGCCGTCAGCCTTGCTCCCTGAAGAAGAGGGCGGGTTTCGTCGGCGTACACCTCAATCTTCTTTCCCTGGGCGGCAGCCGTTGTGATGACCGCCTGCGCCGTTCCCTCGCCGCCGGTTGCAAGCGAACCGGTATTGCAATGCGTTAAGATTATTGCCTGATTGGGCACAAGCGAAGCCCCATGCATGCCGATGGCCAAGCACATCTCCGCATCCTCGCGATGGATGGCCAATGCCTCAGCCAACAGTGCATTCTTGACCTCCTCAACTTTGCCATTGATCTTTAGACGGCAAACGGAGCGCATTCGTTCCAGCGCCCAGAAAAGATTTTTTGCCGTGGGACGTGTCTGCGCAATGATCTCGGCTGTGCGCTCAAACTCCGAGTAAAATTTTTGGAGGGTATCTTCGTGAAAGTGCTGGGTCCCCAGGAGGATGCCGTACGCAGCAGCAACGCCAAGCGCCGGAGCTCCTCGTATCTTCAGCGTCCGTATCGCCTCGGCAAGGACATCGAGGCTCTCTGTCTCAACAAAGACTTCCTCGTTGGGAAGGCGTGTTTGATCGATAAAGCGAACTTTGCCGTGTATCCATTCAATACTTTTCATCAAAAGGATTCTGTCATCAGAATTTCGACAAGTCGCGGAATGATCTAAACCGGTCCTGAATCTTCAAATACGTCAACTCCCGCATTCCGTCGACGCCGAATTTCTCAACGCAGAACGAAGCCATCGCGCTTCCGTAAATCACAGCCTTCTTCAAGTTCTCGTCCGAAATATCATCGCTCTTATCGAGCCAGCCGATGAAGCCTCCCGCGAAAGAATCTCCGGCGCCGGTAGGATCATAAATATTTTCCATTGGATAGGCGGGGGCGGAGAACACTGTATTCTCGGTAAGAAGAATAGCTCCGTGTTCACCCTTTTTGATGATGAGGATTTTTGGTCCCATGCCGATCACCTTCTTGCCGGCACGGATAAGATTCGGTTCCTGCGTCAAGAGGCGTGCTTCGGAATCGTTAATAATGAGGACGTCGAAATGTTTCATCGTCTTCATCAACTCGTCCCGCTTCCCTTCAATCCAAAAATTCATCGTGTCCCCGACGACCAGGCGCGGTTTCTCGATCTGATCAAGGACCTTCCGCTGGAGAACAGGGTCGATGTTGCCGAGACAAACGTACTTGCTTTTCCGGTACGACTCGGGTATTTTTGGATCGAACTTTTCAAACACGTTGAGCTTCGTAAAGAGTGTGTCTCGCATGTTCAGGTCGTAGTGATATTTTCCCGACCAGCGAAACGTTTTCCCGCTCTCGACTTTTTGAAGCCCTTCAAGATTGATGCTGCGTTCGTCAAGAAAATCGATCGACGAGGAGGGAAAATCTCCGCCGACGACACCCACCAGCCGTACGGGCGCGGCAAAATAACTGGCGGCGGCAGAAATGTACACCGCCGACCCGCCCAACGTGTCCTGCACTTTTCCAAACGGTGTCTCGATCGTATCGAGAGCTACGGAACCGACAACGAGTAAACTCACAGGCTACTCCTTACACAATGATTTCTGATTCGTGAAATAAATGTTTGATTCTTCAATGAACCGGACTCTTTACTCGCCTCTTATGATTTCTACGATCATAAGAGACCGCTACCACTGTTCCTTCGGAATTTCAGAAAGGGAGGACGCCAGCTTCCCTTCTACAATATATTCTTGGACGACACGGAGCGCCTGAACCTGGCCCGGCCAGACCAGAAGTTGATTTGCCCTCTCAATCGAACACCACTCGAAATCATGATGCTCGTGCGAGAGCGTCGGGAGCGAATCCGACGGAACCTGTGCCGCAAATACCGCCGAGATGTGCATGACATCCCGTCGGGCATTCATGAACGTATTGGTGTGGGGAACGACCCAATACCGATCCGGCGCGAATCCGGTTTCCTCTTTCATTTCGCGAAGAGAGGCTTTGAGAGCCGTTTCATTCGCTTCGATGGAACCGCTGACAATCTGCCACGTGTCCGGATAAATCCTATCCGTCTTGGATCGCCGCAGCAGAAGGAATTTCGGAGCGCTGGCCGAAAAACAGAAGACGCACACCTCCACGATGCTGCATTCTAGAGTAGGCATTAACCGACGCTCTTTCGAAGCTCAACAATTTCGACGGGGGTCAAATACCGGTATGTCCCCGAGGCCAACGAGCCGAGTTGAAACGGCCCGATCGAAATCCGCTCCAGTGAAATGACGGGATGACCGATCCGCTCAAACATCTTTCTGACCTGCCTGTTCTTCCCTTCAACGATGCTCACGTCGCATGACGTCGTCGCACTCTTGTACACAACATTTTCAACCAGAGCCGGGAGCGTCGTCCAACCTTCATCCATCGTCATGCCGTTCCTCAGTGCATGGAGAGAACTCTCGGCGATGAGACCCTCGGCGGCCACGCGATAGGTCTTTTGAATTTTTGATTTAGGGTTTGTCAGGCGTTCGCCAATCTGCGAATCGTTTGTAAAGATGAGAAGCCCTGAACTTTCCATGTCGAGCCTCCCGACCGGAAATATGAAAGTCTTTTCCCGCGGCAAAAGGTCAAAAACCGTTCTCCTCCCCCGTTCATCGGACCGCGTTGTGACAATCCCGGCCGGCTTGTTCATGGCCAGGTAGATGAATTCTTTCCGCCGCGCCAACGGCTTCGTATCGACTGAGATGCGATCCCGAAGAAGGTCCACCCGAATTGCGGGGCGGGAGACTACTTTGCCGTTGACGGAGACTCTCCCCTCGCTGACGAGCACCTCCGCCTCCGAGCGTGAGCACAATCCAAGTTTTGACAGCGCACGGGAGAGACTCACCGCACGTTTGGATTCTGCCATGGTCAAAATCCCTTATGGATATTCTCCATCAGCCTGAGCGGAGCAATCGAAAAAACGCTGAAGAATTCCTGCCATCGATCCGAAATATTCTCTTCCTCAAGCATCGTAATCTGATCGCTGGAAACAGGGAAAAACTTAAACCCTCCGAGCATCGCCGCTGCGAGTTTCATCAGCGGCATCGGCTGGCGGAACTTCATTTTATGTTTTCCTGTCACATACGCCACCACGTCTAGCAGCTCGTCGTATGTGTACCGGTCAGGACCCGCGACATCGTACGTTTTCCCAACCGTATTCTCGAGCGCGATCGACTTCACAAATCCTTGAGACACATTTTGAACTGCCACAGGTTGAAGGCGGTACTTGCCATTGCCTATCACCGGAACAACAAAAGGAACCATGGAGAGAAGGTCTCGAAGAACCGTAAAGAAATTCGCCACCCCTTCTTTCTCGTTACCGAACATTAACGAAGGACGGAAGATCGTCCAGCGCAGTGTGCTCGATTTTAGATACTCTTCCGCCCTAAACTTTGTTTCCTGGTACTTTGGTGCGGCCCCCTCCCGAACTCCCAATGCGCTCATCTGGATAAACCTTAGATGGCCGGCTTTTGCC
>CAYYHS010000216.1:0-5275 GCA_964471785.1 uncultured Chitinophagaceae bacterium | reverse complement strand
GTTTCTTACGCTCCTCATTGCCGGAGTCGGAGTTGCGAACGTGATGTACGTTGTCGTCAAAGAGCGGACCAAAGAGATCGGCATCAAGATGGCTATCGGTGCGAGAAAGGGCTACATCCTTTTTCAATTCCTGTTCGAATCGCTTTTGATTTCATTCCTCGGCGGATTTGCCGGGATGCTTTTCTCATGGGGGGTGATCGCAGCGGTCCGGACCATACCTGCGGACGACGGCCCCATGCAGTTTCTCGGCAGGCCGATTCTCTCGCTCAATATCATGCTTCTCACAGCCGGGATTCTTACCCTGATCGGGGTTCTCGCCGGATTCTTCCCTGCCCGTAAAGCGGCGAGCGTCGATCCTGTAGAATCCTTGCGATATGAATAGGACCGCCAACCCCCTAGATACTTGTGAAAATCAAAGAGCGAAGAGTTCTCCCGGATAAAAATGTCGGTGGCTGCGTCTCCGTTTTTCTCCCCTTGAAAAGGTATCCGTAGTTCGGTATATTCTGCAGGCACTGTTAGACTGCGAGGAGTGCCGAACGTCCTACCGAAGTTACGATCATTCCGAATAGCTCGGATCATTGCGTACGCGACTACATCCAATTACTTTTTGGGGGAAACTATGAAGCACACCGCTGCGTTTTTCGTGGTGCTCTTACTCTATACATTCATGACCATCGCCCAGGAAAACGAACAATCAATCCCGTCTATCCTTCCAACGCCTCAAAAGCTGACGCCAAAGAACACCCGCTTCAAGATCGCCAGCGGTACGAGGATCGTGCTTGGCTCCGGTTCTAATCAAGAATTGTTTGCGGCGCAGCAGATCAACGATGACTTTGGAGATCGAAAGGAGGTGCAGCTCAAAATCGTGACGGAGCATTCGTTGAGGAGACTTCCTGCCAGCTTCATTTTTATCGGATCCCCGACGACGGAATTCGGGAGACAACTCCTGAAAGACCGGAAGGGGATAATGACCGCGACGATGAATGATGAAGGGTACTTCCTCGATGTCGATCCATCCGGCACCGTTATTATTGGAGAATCGGAGGCGGGGAAGTTTTACGGAGTGATGACGCTTCTGCAGCTCATGCACCGCGAAAAGCGGAATGTCTTTGTCGACGGGGTGTCGATCAATGACTTCCCTATCGAGAAGATCCGCGGCATCTCGGACGATATTAGCAGGGGTCAAGTATCGACCCTGGAGAACTTCAAAAAGATTATCCGGTTTCTTGCCCGCTACAAGATGAACACGTATTCTCCCTATATGGAAGACATGTTCGTGTTCAAGAACCATCCTTTGATCGGCAGAGGACGCGGTGCGCTAACCCCGGCTGAAGTGAGATCCCTCGACACCTACGCAAAGAAATACTATGTCGACATGATTCCGACTTTTGAAACGCTCGGCCACTGGGAGAACATCCTCGCGAAGCCGGAATACTTCTCCTATGCGGAATTCCCTGGGGCGCAGACGCTGAACGTCAGCGACGAGAAGATTTACGCTATGCTGGACGAGATGATCGGAGAACTCTCCCGGGCGTTCAGTTCCCCCTATTTCAACATGGCCGCGGATGAGTCGTGGGACGTTGGGCTTGGTTTCAACAGGGACCGGGTAGCGAAGAACGGACTCGCGGCGGTCCACGCAGATCACTACAAACGCGTGGTCGATATTATCCGGAAACACGGAAAGAAGCCGATGATGTACGGAGATATTATCCTCAACAATCCCGCAATCCTCGACAAGATTTCCAAGGACATCGCCATCGTGGATTGGCATTACGACCCGGAGTTTTCCTACGGCAGCCCCGAGGTTTTCAAAAAGGCGTCGTTTCAGTTCATTGCATCACCGGCTGTTTGGAATTTTACCGGCCCCTTTCCGGATTTTTTTGGATCGGTCGTCAATATCCGAAATTTCAATCGGGATGCTCACGCAAACGGATCGCTTGGTCTCCTGACTTCGAATTGGAACGACTACGGAGGAGAGGAACTTCGCGAGCTGAATTATTATGGCTATGCGTGGACCTCCGAATGCTCGTGGAATCCGGAACACGCGGATGTGAACCGGTTCAATCAAGCATTCTTCAGAGATTTTTACGGCACGAGCGGCGATCTGAAGCTCCAATCGATCTATGCGATTCTATCCAGCCCGGCCAATTTGTTCAGCTGGCATGAGTTGTGGCGGCATCCGATGCTTCCCGTAAGACCGCAATCCCAGCGCGAAGGATACATTAACATTACAGAACGGATCGAGAGCATCACGTCAACGATGCCTCTGGTTCTTTCTCTCCTTGAGGAAGAAAAAGGTACCCTCGGCCGCGAGGAGGATCACCTGCTCTACCTTGGATTCGTTGCCAGGTTGAATCTTTGGTTCGCCAAGAAAATCGAAGCTGCCGATGCAGTGAAACGAATGAATGCCTCTGCGACGGGCGCTTCACGGAACGATTCAGCACAGACCGCAATTGTTGACATTTGCAGTGATGTGCTCAAGGACCTGGTTTCGCTGAAGAACGTGTTCGAAAGGCTCTGGCTCGCGACCAACGAATCGGCCGGCCTTGAAAACCTTCTCAATCGTTATGACCGTCAGGCCGCGTACTGGCAGGAAGAAATCGATCAGGCCAAACGCGGGCTGCTCTGGACAAATCCGGAACTTCAGAGCCTGTGGATCTATCATCCTCACGCAAACCCCGGCAACGATACTTTGCCACAAGTGCAGAAATCATTTTTCCGAAAGACGTTCCAAACGCCGAAAGGGTTGCGCTCCGCGACACTTCAATTGATGGCTGACAGCTACGCAAAGCTTTCGATCAACGGAAAACCTGCCGGAGAAGTATATGTGCGGCGCTCCAATTCTCTGAGCATAGAGACACAGCGGATTAAACTGATAGATATTCTTCCGCTCCTCAACGATTCCGTCAACGTGCTCGCGGTTGAGGCGCAGTCGTTTGAGCCGGCAAGCTCCGCCGGGATAAACATTTACTGCGAGCTGCAGTTTATGGACGGCACTGTCCGTACGCTGATGAGCGACAGCACGTGGAGGGTTTCGGACGTAATCATGGAGAACTGGTCTGCGGTTTCATTTGTTGATTCATCATGGTCATCGGCGGCAGCAAAGGCGTATCCGCTCACTATCGTCCGCCCGAATTTTGAGGCCGGAAGAAGCTCGTGGATTGAGAGATAACGTGAGACAAATGGCACATACATTAATTGCAGGAGGGCAGGTGTTGAGAAAGATTCTTTTGTTGATGGCGATTGTCTTATTCGGCTGGCATCAGGGATTGACGCAAATCGAACCGGCCGAAGGGATTCGGAAACATACACCCGATGTTCATGCGCTCACGAACCTAACCATTGTCGTAGGACCTGGAAAGAGGATCGATAAAGGGACGATTGTCGTTCGCGACGGTATCATTGAGTCCGCCGGCGAGAACGTATCCATCCCCGTCGACGCGCGGGTCTGGAATTGCGCCGGAATGACGGCGTATGCCGGCTTGATCGATCTGAACACCGACATAGGCCAGGTTAAACCGAAATCACCCCAAGCAGCCCAGCAGCCGGCAGATCCAGTACGCGGGTCTGCTCACTGGAATGCGCAGGTGCACCCGGAATACTCAGGCGCCGAACAATTTCTACCGGACAAAGAGACAATGGAAAAATTCCGGGGAATGGGCTTTACGACCGTCCTCACGGCGCCGGGGAAAGGAATTTTTCACGGCTCCAGCGCTCTCGTCGATCTGGGCGATGCAAACGCAAACGCGCTCTTGCTGAAAGATAACGTCACGCAAAACGTATCGCTCACACATGGGGCATGGGACGACGGATATCCGAATTCACTTATGGGTGCCATTGCACTGATCCGGCAGACGTTCATCGACGCGAACTGGTACGGCAACGCGTTGAAAATCTACGCGAAGAACCCGGCCCAAGAACGCCCAGAAGAAAATAAATCTCTCGCGGCCTTGGAGTCCGCCGTCTCCGGGAAACAACCGGTGGTCTTCGAGACGACCGACGAACAGAATATTCTTCGGGCAGCAAAGATTGCCAAAGAATTCTCTCTCTCATATTGGATCAGGGGGAACGGATACGAATATCGAAGGCTCCAGGCGGTGAAAGAGACGGACGCGCCGATTATCCTCCCGGTGAATTTTCCCGACGCACCTGCAGTCAATACGCCTGAAGATGCGCTTAACGTGAGCCTCGAAGAGATGCGCCACTGGGATTTTGCCCCGGAGAATCCGGCACGTCTCAGAACATCGGGAGTGACGATTGCATTGACGACTGCGACGCTGAAGGATGTCACGAAGTTTCCGACGCTCGTACACGTAGCAATTGAACGAGGGTTGAAAGCCGACGACGCGCTGGCCTCACTGACGACAATCCCTGCATCGTTGCTCGGGATGGAAAAAAGGCTGGGAACGATCGAAGCTGGTAAGGAGGCAAATTTTGTCCTCACCGACGGCGAGTTGTTCGGAGAAAAGACTAAGATTAGAGAAACCTGGATCTACGGACAACGCTACGAAGTGAAAGCGCTGCCAGTAGCAGAAGCCCGTGGAACATGGCAGTACATACTCCACACGGCCTCCGCGATGCCGGATACCGGATCGATTGTCATCGACGGGGACCCGGATGCACTTTCCGGTACGATCAACCACGGTGCTCTTTCTGCCAAGATGACTTCCGTAACTCTTGCTGGGAAGAGCATAGCTTTAATGTTTAACGGAGATTCTCTCGGATTCACCGGGGCTACGCGGCTGACGGGAGTCGTTGGAGATTCTTCGATGACAGGGAGCGGTGAGCTTCCGGATGGCTCATCCATCAACTGGTCGGCGAGGCTCGCTAAGTCATTTACCCAGCCTCCCGACACCTCGAAGAAGGCTGAAACCGTACACGCGTCCTTCGAAGTGACGTATCCTGAGGTACCTTTTGGCAGGAAGGTACTCCCCTCCCAGTCGGACAATATTTTGGTGAAGGGGGGATACGTCTGGACGAGCGGACCTCAGGGAAATTTGGAAAACACGGATATCCTCTATAAAAATGGAAAAGTTGCGCAGATCGGAAAAAATATTATTGGCGCAAAAGGTACGACGATCATCGATGCAACCGGGAAGAATGTAACGGCAGGCCTCATCGATTGCCATTCACACACCGCGATCTCCGAAGGTGTGAATGAAGCAGGGCAGGCAATTTCCGCGGAGGTGAGAATCGGCGACGTTGTCGACGGCAATGACGTTGCTGTGTACCGGGAATTGGCAGGTGGCCTGACGGTGGCAAACCTTCTACATGG
>CAYYHS010000215.1:0-5282 GCA_964471785.1 uncultured Chitinophagaceae bacterium | reverse complement strand
ATAGAACAGGACTCGCTCAGCATGACTGTCAGGGCGGAGTCGAAGCGTCCAATGAGAAAACAATACAAGAATATTTTTGGGAAACGACACTAGAATCATCGAGTCGAAAATGAGGCAGCCCCTTGCCCCAAAGTCACTTGATTGATGGCCTCTACTTTTGTATCTTTTAGATGAAAACAAGAGATTCGCCTCAAAGGGGCGATCGCCGCTCCAATTGCTTTTCGTATGATCCGACTTAGGGGCAGGTTGATCCTCTTGGAACGGGCAGCTCCCGATTCTACTTTCTCACCCTCTTTTACCAATTCGCTTTCAGATACTATGCGTTTATCGAAAGGCTTTTTCCCCACAGTCAAGGAAGTTCCGTCCGACGCTATCATCCCAAGCCACCAACTGATGATTCGTGCCGGGTTGATAAGGCCCCTGAGTGCGGGAATCTATTCATTTCTTCCGCTCGGTTACACAGTGATGAAGAAAGTAATACAGATCATCCGGGAGGAAATGGATGCGATCGGCGGACAAGAATTCTTGTTGCCTGCGCTGAACCCGGTAGAATTGTGGGAAGAGTCGGACAGGGTGAAGGCTTTTGGCGATACGATGTTTCACATCAAGAATAGGCCTTTGGTTCTCGCCCCGACGCATGAGGAAGTGATCACCTCCATCGCGCGAAATCATGTTAAGTCGTACAGGGATATGCCGCAGATCTGGTATCAAATCCAGACAAAATTCCGGAACGAGCCTCGGCCAAAATCCGGAGTTCTAAGGGGAAGGCAGTTTCTGATGAAGGATTCGTACAGCCTCGATTCTTCATGGGAGGGATTGGATCGAAGCTACGATCTCCACGCCAAGGCCTACAAGAATATCTATTCTCGATGCGGACTCGATTTCTTCGTGGTTGGCGCTTCGAGCGGTGCGATGGGAGGGAGCGGTTCGCAGGAGTTTATGGTGGAATCGGCCGCGGGCGAAGATACGGTTGCCCTTTGTGATAATTGTCATTACGCAGCGAACGTGGAAGTTGCGACTTCCGGAGCGCCTAAGGCACCCCGGATCAACGAGGAAAAACCCCTTGAAGAAATATCTACCCCCAATATCAAGACAATCGATCAGCTGGCGAGCTTTCTTAAGATCGACTCGAAGCAGTGCGCAAAGTCTCTCGTCTATATCAGTGAAGCGGGTCCTGTCCTTATTTTCATGATGGGAAACGACCAGTTAAATGAGAACAAACTTCAATCGGTCGTCAACGGAAAGGCGCGTGCTGCCGAACCGGGCGAATTGGCCGCGCTGACCGGCGCGGATGCCGGTTCGATCGGTCCCATCGGTCTGAAGGCAAAATTTCGAATTATCGCCGATAAGCGATTGGAAGGGGCGAATGCGCTCGTGAGCGGGGCGAACAAGAACGACTATCACATCAAGAATATCGACTTCAACAGAGATGTGAAGATCGACGGATACTACGACCTAAGAGGCGTTGAGCCGGGTGAACCATGCCCGAATTGCACAAAGCCCCTTCGCATTGTCAATGGCATCGAAGCGGGCCATATCTTCAAACTGGGGACGAAGTACTCTGTGAGTCTCAAGGCTAATTACCTGGATGAACAGGGGAAGGAAAATCCGATTATCATGGGAAGTTATGGAATCGGCGTCGACCGCATCATTGCCTGTCATATCGAGCAGCACCATGACGATAAAGGGATAACCTGGAAAGGGGCAATAGCACCCTATGACATTCACTTAATATGTGTTAATGCTAACACTCCGGCAGTTGTAGAGAAGTCCGAAGACTTCTACCGGGCCTTGACAGAGAAAGGTTTCTCGGTGCTGTACGACGACAGAGCAAATGTCAGCCCCGGATTCAAGTTTAACGACGCGGATTTGATGGGGATGCCTCTCCAGGTGGTGGTGGGAGAGAAGAATCTAAAAAATAATCTTCTTGAACTTAAAGATCGACTCTCAGGCAAGCGATGGACAGCAGAGTCGGGTAACCTTCTTCAAGAAGTTGTTGGCGCACTTAGATCAGCGGCTGTGTAGTCGGATAGTCGGATTGTGATTAAGTCTGAGGTTGAGATAGAGGTCAAGGTTGAGATTAAGAGTACGCTGAAGATGGGGGACCGGCCTGCATGTTGTGCTCTGTTTTTTACTTTATAGCTTAACCTTACTCTTAACCCTAACCTTAGTCTCAACCTAAAGCATGCATTCTACCTGAGCCTCTGTCCGTTTTCCTATCCAGAAATCAATGGCCAAGCATTTCAAATTCCTCGTCGGCGGCGAATGGCGATCTTCGGATGAGAAGGCCTATGTTGCGAACCCGTTCAACGGGAGTGCCGTCGGGGTTATTTCTTTGGCGCATGAAGACGATGTCGAAGAGGCAATTCAAAAAGCCGCCGCCGCATTCGCCGGGATGCGCGGACTATCTGGCTATGAACGCGCGAAGATCCTCTCGCGAATAGCTCGCGCTGTAGAGAAACGGCGAGAAGAATTCTCCGAACTGATCACTAACGAATCGGGAAAACCAATACGGTATTCGTCTGCTGAAGTTGAAAGGGCTATTTCAACGTTCGATTTAGCCGCAGAGGAAGCGACACGGCTTAACGGGGAAGTGATAGGTCTGGACGTTACGAGCACCGTCAAGAACAAGAAGGGAATTGTGACCCGTTTTCCCATCGGGCCAATCGTCTGCATCTCCCCCTTTAATTTCCCTCTCAATCTCATTGCCCACAAGATTGCCCCGGCGATCGCATGTGGGAATAGTTTTATCGTAAAGCCTCCTCCCCAAGCGCCGTTGACTTCTCTTCTGCTTGGAGATTGTCTGCTGGAGTCAGGGCTTCCGAAAGAAACGGTGAACATCCTTCCATGCTCAAATGAAATCGCCGAACTGCTCGTTGTTGATCCGCGCATAGCAATGATGAGTTTTACGGGGAGTGCCGGCGTCGGTTGGGAGCTTAGACAGAAAGCCGGCAAGAAGAAAGTCGTCCTCGAGTTGGGGGGCAACGCTGCTGTGATTGTTGATAAGCATGCGGATGTGAACCTGGCGGTAGAGCGGTGCGTGCTTGGTGCTTTTGCCTATGCCGGGCAGGTTTGCATAAAGGTCCAGCGGATTTTCATCCAGAAAAGTGTGTACAAACAGTTCGAGATGAAGTTTCTCGAGGCTGTTTCCGAAGTCAAAGTAGGCAATCCGCTTGATAACTCGACCATCGTCGGACCAATGATAAGCCTTGCCGAAGCGGAGCGGGTTGAAAGTTGGATAAAGGAGTCTGTGGGGGAAGGGGCCAATGTTTTGTGGGGCGGGAAACGGCGCGGCTCTATGTTTGAGCCGACCGTCTTGGATTCGGTAAAGCCGACAATGAAGGTATGCCGGGAGGAAATTTTTGGCCCGGTCGCGACATTGCATAAGGCCGATTCTCTCGAACATGCTGTCAATGAGGTGAACGATTCGCGGTACGGACTGCAGGCCGGAATCTTCTCCTCGGACATTAGCTCTATTATGTATTCCTACAAGAATCTGGAAGTCGGGGGCGTTATTGTGAATGACTATCCCACTTTTCGGGTCGACAATATGCCGTACGGGGGTGTAAAGGATTCAGGATTTGGGCGGGAGGGCGTCCGTTACGCGATGCAGGAAATGACCGAGCCAAAGCTTCTTGTATTGGAGTTCTAACAGTTATCAGTGAAGAGTACATAGTAGTAGGAAGGATCAAGAAGCGACTTGTATGAAGTCTTTGCGATCGAGCAAAGAGTATCGATAAAATCCTTGCCGTTTTCGAAAACCCTGAACTCAGTGCTTAGAACGTAAAAACGTAAATCGAACAACTTGGAACTTGACCTGAGTCTAACTGATCATGCGCTCCCAAAAGCAACTAACTTAACAGCACTCACCCGTGTCTCAATTCATCCATTTACATAATCACACGCATTACAGCTTGCTCGACGGAGCAACAACGGTCGATTCTCTGCTGAACGCAGCCCTTGAACACAAGATGCCTGCCGTTGCACTTACGGATCATGGCGTGATGTCAGGGGCGATCGAGTTCTACAAGAAAGCGAAGAAGAAGGGGATCAAGCCGATCATCGGGTCGGAATTCTATATCGTGACGAAAGGGAGCCGATTCGATAGGGGACAAATGTCGCAGTCAGACACGCTCCGGGGTGAGACAAAGTCTAAGGGGAGAGGTGTTTATCATCATCTCGTCCTTCTTGCGAAGAATGAAGAAGGGTACCGAAATCTTCTCAAACTGACGACGCTGGCGCACACCGAAGGCTTTTACTACAAACCCAGGATAGATTTTGAACTCCTGACCCGGTACCATTCGGGTCTCGTAGCACTGTCTGCGTGCGCCAATGGTGTGGTGGCGGCGCATCTGGTCGCCAACAACTACAACGAGGCTCGCGACGTGGCAGGGATGTACAAGAGTCTTCTCGGGGACGATTTTTATCTGGAGA
This sequence comes from uncultured Chitinophagaceae bacterium, assembly GCA_964471785.1. Classification (GTDB taxonomy): domain Bacteria; phylum Bacteroidota; class Ignavibacteria; order UBA10030; family UBA8401; genus JAGVPT01. The sequence continues at coordinate 848 of CAYYHS010000215.1, read as the reverse complement.
TACAGAATCACAATTCCGAAGTCGAGAAAAACGTCCTCGCAGGAATGCCGACGCTTTCGCGTGAACTCGGCATCAAGCTCATCGCGACCAACGACGTGCATTACATCAAGCCTCAGCATGCCGTTGCTCACAACATCATGCTGCTCATCCCCGATGCCAGCAGTACGAATGCACCAGACATCTCTAAGCTCCGGTATGGCACGGATCAAATCTATTTTAAGTCTGCCGAAGAGATGTCTGAGCTATTCCGGGACTTCCCGGATGCAATAGAGAACACGCTTGAGGTCGCAGAGAAGTGCAATCTCGAATTGGACCTGAAGACGAATCACATGCCCAAGTTCCCCATCCCGGACGACGCGGGCGTGAAGACGTTGGAGGACTATCTCGACAAACTTTCATGGGAGGGATTGAAGACACGGTTTACCGAGATCACTCCTGCGATAGAAAGCCGGATCACTCACGAGTTGGGGGTTATCCGGAAAATGGGCTATGCAGGATACTTTTTAATTGTCGCAGATTTTATCCGTGCGGCGCGCGCGATGGGAGTGATGGTTGGGCCTGGCCGCGGGAGCGCTGCCGGCAGCATCGTTTCATATGCCTTGGGAATCACCAACGTTGATCCTCTCAAGTACGACCTTCTCTTCGAACGTTTTTTGAATCCGGATCGAATCAGCATGCCGGATATCGACGTCGATTTCTCGGACCACAAAAGAGAAAAAGTAATCGAGTACGTTCGGGAAAAATATGGTGAAGATTCGGTTTCCCAGATTATTACATTTGGGACGCTCTCTTACCGAGCAGTGCTCAAGGACGTCGCCCGGGTTCTCGGGATCCCTCTCTCGGTTGTC
>CAYYHS010000214.1:0-5288 GCA_964471785.1 uncultured Chitinophagaceae bacterium | reverse complement strand
CGACATCGACGCCCGCCGGAAGGTCGAGCTTCATCAACGCGTCGACAGTCTTCGTGCCGGAAGTCAGGATGTCGATAAGACGCTTGTGGGCGCGTGTCTCGAACTGTTCGCGCGACTTCTTGTCGACGTGCGGCGAGCGCAGCACCGTGTAGAGCGTCCGCTTTGTCGGCAGAGGTATCGGACCAGAAACAACCGCGCCTGTCGACTTCACCGTCTTGATAATCTTCTCGGCAGACTTGTCGATCAGGTTGTGATCGTAGGATTTTAGTTTGATGCGAATTTTTTGACCAGCCACGTTGGACTCCATGCGAGAGGCTTGCCCCGTCACCGCTCATCGCGGTGACGGAACGCCCTCAATAGTTAAACCGTTCTTATTCGAGGATCTTGGTAACGACGCCCGATCCGACCGTTCGTCCGCCTTCACGGATAGCGAACCGTAATTTCTCTTCCATCGCGATGGTCGAGATCAGTTCGATCTGCATGCTGTCGACGTTGTCGCCGGGCATCACCATCTCCACTCCCTGGGGGAGCGTCACGACTCCGGTGACGTCTGTGGTTCGGAAATAGAACTGCGGCCGGTAACCGTTCAGGAACGGCGTATGGCGTCCGCCTTCTTCTTTCTTAAGAACGTACACCTGTGCGTTGAACTTTTTGTGCGGTGTGATCGAACCCGGTTTCGCGATAACCATGCCGCGTTCCAGTTCTTCCTTCTCGATACCTCGGAGGAGAAGACCTGCGTTGTCGCCGGCAACGACTTCATCGAGTTCCTTGCGGAACATTTCGGCGCCGGTGATGACGGTCTTCTTATGTGCACCAAGACCGATCACCTCAACTTCATCACCCACCTTCGCATGTCCACGCTCAACACGGCCCGTTCCAACTGTACCTCGGCCGGTGATCGAGAAAACGTCTTCGACCGGCATCAGGAACGGTTTGTCGGATTCGCGCTGTGGGAGAGGAATGTAGGTGTCGATGGCGTTCATGAGATCCATGATACACTTGAATGCGGGATCATCCACTTTTGAGTCGGGCCTTACGGCAGCTTCCATTGCCTTCAACGCGGAACCGCGGATGATCGGAATTTCGTCGCCGGGGAACTCATAGAACTTCAACAGGTCGCGCATTTCCATCTCAACGAGATCGAGCAGCTCAGGATCGTCGACAGCGTCGACCTTATTAAGGAAGACAACGATGCGGGGCACGCCGACCTGGCGGGCGAGAAGAATGTGCTCGCGCGTCTGCGGCATGGGTCCATCCGTCCCGGCAACGACGACGATCGCTCCGTCCATTTGCGCGGCGCCGGTGATCATGTTCTTCACGTAGTCGGCATGGCCCGGGCAATCGACGTGTGCGTAGTGACGTTTCTCCGTCGAATACTCGACGTGCGCCGTTGCGATGGTTATTCCACGCGCCTTTTCTTCCGGGGCGTTGTCGATACTGTCGAACGTTCGCACTGCTGAAAGGCCCTTCTTCGCCAGCACCATCGTAATGGCGGCGGTCAACGTCGTCTTGCCGTGGTCAACGTGACCAATGGTTCCAACGTTTATGTGCGGCTTGCTGCGGTCGAATTTTTCTTTTGCCATGAGGATGTCTCCTTACGTATTTGGGTACAAGTAGAATTTAATCACAGTCACGAACTACGCAGTAACGGCGTCTTTGCCCTTTACTTTTTCGATAATCTGTTCTGAAATCGATTTCGGCGTTTCGTCGTAATGAGAGAACTGCATTGTATAGAGAGCGCGGCCCTGTGTCATCGACCGCATCTGGGTCGCATAACCGAACATTTCCGAAAGCGGGACCATCGCTTTGACAACCTGGGCATCCTTGCGGGGCGTGATGCCTTCGATCTTTCCACGCCGCGAGTTCAAATCACCCATCACATCGCCAAGATATTCTTCCGGCGTAACCACTTCTACAGCCATGATCGGTTCAAGAATGACCGGGTTTGCCTTCTTCGCCGCGGCCTGGAACGCAATCGAGCCGGCGATCTTGAAGGCCATTTCGGACGAATCGACGTCGTGGTACGAGCCGTCAAATAATTTCACTTTGACATCTTCGACCGGATATCCCGCGAGGATTCCGTTCTTCATCGCTTCCTGAATGCCAACCGAGACCGGTTTGATGAACTCGCGAGGAATGACGCCGCCGACGATCGCGTCTTCAAACTCGTATCCCTTCCCCTTCTCGTTCGGTTCGAGCTCAATCCACACATGTCCGAACTGTCCCTTACCGCCGGACTGACGGATAAACTTTCCTTCTGCTTCAACTTTCTTGCGGATCGTCTCCTTGTAGGCAACTTGCGGACGACCGACATTCGCCTCGACCCTAAACTCTCGTTTCATCCGGTCGACGATGATTTCCAAATGCAGTTCACCCATTCCGCCAATGATCGTCTGACCCGTCTCTTCATTGGTGCTGATGCGGAACGTCGGATCTTCTTCCGAAAGTTTCTGCATCGCTTCGCCCATCTTCTCCTGATCTGCTTTCGTCTTCGGCTCGATCGCCTGGTGAATGACCGGCTCCGGGAAGACCATCTTTTCGAGAATGATCGGATCGTCTTCGTCGCAAAGCGTGTCGCCGGTGCGGGTATTCTTGAATCCTATTGCGGCAAGAATGTCGCCCGCGAACCCTTCATCGACATCTTCACGATGGTTGGCATGCATGCGAAGAACGCGTCCGAGACGCTCCTTTTTGTCGCTATTCGAGTTGTAAAGATAAGACCCTGCCTTGACGCTCCCGGTGTAAATACGAAAATATGTCAGCCTTCCAACAAACGGATCTGTCATAATCTTAAACGCAAATGCGGTAAACTTCTCATCATCGCTCACTTTACGGACGATAATATCCTTCATGTTCGGATGATGGCCGGATATTTCTCCATTATTGATGTCGAGGGGTGACGGAAGAAAATCAACGACGGCGTCGAGTAGCATTTGTACGCCCTTGTTCTTGAACGACGACCCGCACAACACCGGCACGATACTCGCCTTCAGACACGCGCTCCGCAAGACTGAAATAATTTCGGCGGGTGTGATTTCCTTCCCCTCAAGATACTTTTCCAGCAAAGTGTCATCTTCATCAGAGACTGCTTCGAGCATCTTTGTGCGGTATTCCGCAGCGAGCTTCTGAAGATCGTGCGGTATCGGAATATCATCCCATTTCGTCCCGTTCGATTCTTCGTGGAAAATCCGCGCCTTCATCGTTATCAAATCGATGATGCCGGTGAAAATGTCGCCTTCTCCGACGGGCAAATGAATAGGCACGGCATTTGCGCCGAGACGGTCTTTCATCATTTGCACTGCGCCGAGGAAATCCGCTCCCACGCGGTCCATTTTGTTGACAAAGGCAATTCGTGGAACCCCGTATTTGTCCGCCTGGCGCCATACTGTTTCGGACTGGGGCTCAACACCTCCGACCGAGCAGAACAAGGCAACCGCACCGTCCAAGACACGCAACGAACGCTCAACTTCAATCGTAAAGTCAACGTGTCCGGGCGTGTCAATAATATTGATGTAGTGGTCTCTCCAGAAACAGGTTGTCGCGGCAGAGGTAATGGTAATGCCCCGCTCTTTCTCCTGCTCCATCCAATCCATCGTCGCGGCCCCATCATGGACTTCTCCCATCCGATGCAGAACGCCCGTATAGAATAGAATACGTTCGGTCGTTGTGGTTTTGCCCGCATCGATGTGCGCCATAATGCCTATGTTACGGGTTCGCTCGAGCGAATATTTCCTGGGCATAAGACTCCAAAACCCCTGAAACGCAGATAGTGCTCCAAAGTCAGGGTGAACTTTAAGAACTGAATTACAGTATTATTTTTTTACCACTTGAAATGAGCAAAAGCCTTGTTCGCTTCAGCCATGCGGTGCGTATCTTCTTTTTTCTTTACGGCATTACCCTCGCCGTTCGCAGCCGCCAGGAACTCTGAAGCAAGTTTTAACGACATGGCTTTATCCGAACGTTCTTTTGAGTAGTTGATCAGCCAGCGGATTGCAAGAGCGGTTCGCCGTTCGGGACGAACTTCTGTAGGTACTTGATAGGTCGCCCCGCCAACACGTCGAGCTCTAACTTCGATCACGGGGGCAACATTGCTTACAGCTTTCTTGAAAACATCAATGGCATTTGTCTTCGAGCGTTCACCAATCACTTGAAGTGCGTCATAAAAAATCGACTGGGCAACGTTCTTTTTGCCCTGCTTCATAATGTTATTGATGAAACGAGCGACCAAAGGATCATTGAACTTCGGGTCGTTTAAGATTGATCGTTTTTCTGCTCTTTTTTTTCTCATGAGTTGATTACTTTGGCCGTTTCGCTCCGTACTTCGACCGTCCTTGTTTTCGTTCGTTTACCCCCGCGGTATCGAGCGTTCCGCGGATAATATGGTATCGAACACCCGGCAAATCTTTTACTCTGCCGCCTCGGATCATTACTATAGAGTGTTCCTGAAGATTGTGCCCTTCGCCAGGAATATATGCAGTAACCTCAATGCCGTTGGTCAATCGAACGCGTGCAACTTTACGCAGGGCCGAATTAGGCTTCTTCGGAGTTGTTGTGTAAACGCGAGTGCATACTCCTCGCTTTTGCGGATTCCCGGCAAGCGCTGGGGCTTTACTCTTGAAGAGGATGCTTCTGCGGCCTTGTCGGACAAGCTGATTAATCGTTGGCAAACGTCTGCTCCAAAAAGTAAATTCGTGTTCCCGAAAAAAAATTAGCCTTCCAATATAAGAAAAGGTGGCGATCAAGTCAAGATTATTCTGAGAAACTCCTCCCCCCTTTTCGAGTCTTTGCAGAGGGAAGATCGCAGTGTCTCAGGATGCCGCTATGATCCGATCTTGCCGACCGACCTATATTATGCTACTGTCTTGGTTCTTTTTCGCGTCTTCTTTACAACAACCACTTCTTCTTCCGCCACCGAAGCCTCTACTTCTTCCACCGGCTTTTCGGCTACTACGGCAGCTTCTTTGGTGGTAACGATGACATCCCGGAATTTCTTGAGGCCTGTTCCGGCCGGAATGAGATGTCCCATGATGACATTCTCTTTCAAACCGAGCAAGTAGTCGACCTTGCCTTCGATGGCTGCGTCTGTCAGAACTTTGGTAGTCTCCTGGAATGCGGCTGCCGCTATAAAGCTGTCGGTCGAAAGCGACGCTGCGGTGATTCCCAAAAGAATCGGCTCAGACATCGCAGGCTCTGCGTCGCGAAAATCCGCCACCTTCTTCCCTTTTTTCTTCAACTCGGTGTTCGATTCCTTCACCTTCTTCTTCTCGCCCACCGTCATGTTCTTGAAC
>CAYYHS010000213.1:0-5303 GCA_964471785.1 uncultured Chitinophagaceae bacterium | reverse complement strand
ATCCAACGGCACGTTCTCGATTAGTTTCCAAGCGCAGGACAAGGCTACAGTTTCCGACTCGATCATGTTCTCCCGAACCGGCTGGTTAAGTTCGACAAAGTATTTCAGTTATAATTCCACAGCTAACATCATTGCCTTTTCTGCAATTGCACTGAAAGGAGTCACCTCCGCCCAAGATAGCTTGACCCAAAGCCGTCCATCACTGCGCGCTGGCCAAATAGTTTATGTTGGCGCAAGCGCACCTAATCTCTCTATTTATGGTGCCGGCGGAACCGATGCGGTCGCTCTTACATTTCAAGTGAAAGATTCCGTTGGGAACCCGGTCGACACGACTAATCAAACTCTCGTCCGCTTCAGATTTGCTACTACTCCACCCGATACCTTTACTCAGTTAAGTGTCTCAAGCGCCAAAACAAATTCCACCGGTACGGTTTCAGTTCTCCTGGGATCGGGGCTACGTGCGGGTATTGCATCTGTGCAAGCATATGCAGCTGTAAAACGTGCATCAGACACGACAAAAGTCGACACGATCATGTCCCCTGTTGTATCAATTCCGATATTTGGCGGATACCCAGACAGCGCGCACTTTTCAATGAGTGCCTTAAGGGTTAATATTCCCGGGGCGGTGCAGGCGGGCATCGTCACGCCGATCACCGCGCTCATAGGCGATAAGTACGGCAATCCTGCTCAACCAGGAACAATTGTATACTTTACAGCAACCGGAGGGCTCGTGAGCCCGGCATCAGCATCGAGTGCAGATGACGGCAGTGCATCGGTAAATCTCATTTCAGGCAATCCTATCCCGGCGGGCGGGATTGTTACGGTTACGGCGGAGTTGACGACATCTGGAGGCTCAGTGGCTGTGCCTGTATCGCCGGCGGGAAAAGTTGTCACGGCAGTTCGGAAAGTCAACGATGGAGAGGCGCCAACTGTAATTCATCCCTCTTCATCCAAGAAGACGCACCATTTATCCAAAGCCGAACAGGTTTTCAAGAACAAAAGAACTGTTGTGAGATTTGTTGAAGAGACAAAGAAGAGTGTTCACACTCTTGTACAAAGTCGATCAGCTTCGCTCGATGTAGCCGCCACGCCGGTGAACCCTACAAAAGATATTCGCAAGGTTTCTGCAAATCGAGATGGAGCAAGTAATGCGGGAGTTGCTGCCTCGACTTCTGGCGCTGGAGTATTTTTCAGTTCACTTGACGTTATTTTCTCCGGGAACACGCTGATCACCGTCCCAGCAGCCGATACGTTGATCGCCCTACTGACAGGAGGACAAGCGCAGGTAAGTTTCACGGTGGCCGACAAGTTTGGAAACCCCCTCTCCGCAGGCAGCGAAATAAAAGTGACAACCACGGGTGCCGGAGCGTCTGATGTTACGCTGACAGGCGACGTTGACCGGATACTTCCGGACACAAAGGACAAGACGTTCACCAATTTCAATGTCTATGCAAAGGATACAAGCAAGACAGGACCTTCTCAGAATGAGAATTTCAATGTTTCGATCGTTGTGACAAGTGCTAACGGGAATGTAGGACGCACGCTGAATGGGACGCTCTATCGTAATGGAGTGTCTGACACAACAAGTGTAGCAAAGTTGGTGCTGGTGAGCTCTGCAATAGATTCATTAACCGTAACCGGTGGGGGAGGTATTTCATCTGAGGCCGTTCAGTTCCAGGTTTTGAACGTCAATGGTAATCCGATGCCCAATGTTCCGGTGCAGTTTTCGATTACTCAATCTGTCGGAGGTGGAGAATATTTTAACCCGACAGTTGCTACGTCCGACGCCAGCGGCAAAGTCCAGACAACACTTATTGCCGGTATTCGATCGGGATTGGTTCAGATTGTCGCGAAGACAAAGAAGGACACTTCGACAATTGTCTCAAACCCGAAGTTGGTCTATATACGTACTGGCATAATTTCTTCGATCGCCATCATAAACGTCTCTTCGAACACCCTTTCCGTACAAGGGGTGGGCGGCACCTCGACCTCAACCATAGTTTTTGAGGGGAGGGATTCATTGGGCAATCCGATTGATGCGTCAAATTCAACACCGATCAAATTCACTATGCAAGGAGATACAACAGCTAGGGTTTCTCCATTGGTGTCCAAGACCGACCCGGTCACCGGAAGAGTGACCACGAGTTTCACTACAGGTATCAGGTCCGGATTGGCATATGTCACGGCTTCCGCAAGGAATGATTCTATCCAATCCACTCCAGTCCAGTTCACGATCTCGGGCGGATATCCAGACAGCCTCCATTTCTCCATAGGTCCGGAGAAACTGAATATTGCCGGGGCTGCCATTTTTGGATTGACAGACCAGATCAACCTTGTAGTAGGGGACAAATATGGCAACCCAGCTCAGCCTGGAAGCGTAGTATTCTTTAACTCAACAGGCGGTCTTATGCAGTCGTCTGTCCAAACGACAGCGAATGGGACTGCGAGTGCTACCCTGACCTCTGGTAATCCAATTCCTGCGAACGGACTGGCGATCGTAACAGCATCGGTCGGGGCAACCACCAGCCAACCTGTAGTCGGAAAGAGTGCCGCAAAGAGTCCGAAAGCCGTCAATGACGATCAGCCTCATGTTCCCGGCAGTCAACCTTCAGCGGTGAAGAATGCTGCGGGACGAATAATAGCCGACAATGACGATCACGCATCACATGCAGTTTTAGGACAGTCTGCCTTAGGCAGCATCGGCGCATTTTCTCGCAGCACAGCAGTACTGTTTTCCGGGAGAACGACTATTTCGACGACCGATACAAATTTTGTAATTCCTTCTGGTGGATCGAGAATTATTAATTATGTTGTCGGTGACCAGAACGGAAATCCTCTTACGGCCACCTCGACGGCTCAGGTTTCGATATCAGGCACGTCTGATGTTGCAGTGACAGGCGATGTGAATGTTACATTACCCGATGTTCAAGACAAATCATACACCCAGTACAGGGTTATTTTGAAGGACACTCGCACGACGGGATTAAACCTGACGCAGACAGTGAACTTAACCATTGCTGTTTTGAGCGCGAATGGGAACAAGAATCTTACAGTCAATGGACGGCTTCTCGGCGGGAGTGCGTCGGACAGTGGCAAGGTGGGAAGGATTGCTTTGGTGAATACCGCAACTGACACTGTGGTGGTTAGCGGAGGTGGAGGAATTAACTCAATTCAAGCACGGTTTAAAGTTTATGACGTGTTCAATCAGCCGGCGATGAATATTCCGATCAATTTTGAATTTGTGCAGACGGTGAATGGTGGAGAGTATTTGTCGCCCATCTCTGCTGTCTCTGATAGTAATGGAAACGCGTCTACAATTTTTACGAGTGGAATTCGTTCGGGAAATGTTCAGTTCGTTGCACGCGCTAAACAAGACACTGCTAACATTATTTCGTCCACTGTCAAGTCAGTCCACATAAAGACTGGACCTATACAATCTATCGCGCTCATAAATGTCTCCACGAACCAACTCTCAATTCGGAGTGTTGGAGGCACGGAGTCTGCTACGATTACCTTTGAAGGAAGAGACTCGCTGGGCAATCCCGTTGATCTTTCGAACCGGGCTACAATCAGCTTTAAGCTTCAGGGAGATACTTTGGGAACATATGTATCGCCGAATCCCGCGAGTACCGATCCGGTCACTGGGCGTGTGATAACCACATTCGGAAGTGGAACCACGCCGGGTGTTGTTCAGGTGTATGCATCAGCAAAATCCGATTCGATCAAATCTTTGCCCGTGCGGTTTACAATTGCAAGCGGCCTCCCCGACTCCGCTCACTTCACGCTTGGATTGGCCGGCCAGGTTAATTATGTAGGAGGGAATCCTGAAGCATCTACACCGGTCACAGTCTCTGCTGGTGATGAATTCGGCAACCCGGCGCAAAGTGGAACCTCTGTCTACTTTAGTACAAACACAGGAATTATCCAAGCATCAGGGGTACTCGACCAATTGGGCAGAACTGGCGTCTCTTGGGACTATGGGCAGAACCCACCTGCTCCTGGCGGCGTTGCGTACGTAACGGGTCGCACCTTAAATAAGTTGGGAAAGTTTGTGCAAGACACCGTTTGGGCTGTAATCTCTTACTCCCCCATTATTGACACGATAACAGGTCCTTTTTCGAACTTTCAGATCGACCATGGCGCATCTCAGAACTTCACGTTTAGAGTTGCCGACAGAAACGGGAATCCTATGTCACAAGGGACCCTTATTACGGCACAGGTATCAGGTGCTGCGGCCCCTCAGGTCGTGCTATCTGGTGATGTAAACCGAACCTTGATCGACACCAAGATCAGGGGAGTGGGGACCACTTTATTTAATGTGACTGTTACTGATACGAGTACAGGAGTGGGACAAAGTTCAAAGTCGCTGACATTGACCTTGTCTGTCTCGGGGCTCAACGCTCCAAGCGGCACTGTCTCACGTTCATTCACCGGCACGCTAAAGGGTTCTGCCTCGGCAGGGGCAACAAACGTGGCAAGTGTGACTTTCGTGAAATCCACTAATGACACAATTTCAGTCGCAGGAGCGGGTCCATTAACAACTGATACCCTTACCTTTATTGTCAGGGATAATTTTGGCCAGCCTGTCGTAAATGCCCCGGTTCAATTTTTCTTCTCTTTGCCTTTGAATGCAAGCGAATACTTGTCTCCGGCTACTGGGCTGAGTGATTCGACTGGGAAAGTAAAGGTCGTGGCTAATAGCGGAGTTCGTTCCGGGACCCTTAAGGTTGAAGCCAAAGTTATTTCAGGAACTTTCGCGATAACCTCTTCAGATGTGATTGTGTATGTGAAGACGGGCCCCATGGCATCGATTGCGTTGATTTCAATCGACAATAAGGAATTGTCCGTCAAGGGTGTGGGCGGAACAGAAAACGCCCTCATAACCTTCGAGCCGCGAGATGCATTGGGCAACCCGATTGACTTTGCCAATCAGACTCAAATATTCTTCCAGATTCTGGGAGGTCCCGGTTCCGGCGAAGTCGTCTCTCCAACATCGCGAACAACTGATCCATTTACCGGTCGGGTAACGACGACGTTAACCTCTGGCACCAAGGCGACCGTATTGCAGGTCATTGCTCAAAACGCAGGTGCGACGATCGCATCTTCGCCTGTTCCTGTTGTGATCCATAGCGGGTTTGCCGATCAGTCCCATTTCACAGTCAAGGTGAGCCCTACGTCACCGACGAACGTCTCGTTCGTTACGCCTCCATCCCAGGGTGTTGACATCCTTGTTATTGCCGGCGACAAATACAGCAATCCCGTGAACCAGGGCACCGCGGTGTACTTCTCTTCTACAGGAGGAG
>CAYYHS010000212.1:0-5303 GCA_964471785.1 uncultured Chitinophagaceae bacterium | reverse complement strand
TCGACGGGGCCATCGTTTTAATCTCCCGCACTCCTTCGATGCCGCTCATTCCGGGGAGACCGATGTCCATCAGGATCACGTCGGGGAGTGCTCCGTCGCGCAAAAGGTCAATCGCCGGCTCGCACGCGGAAAAGACGCGTTCGCACACAAAGGGATCGCTTAGATTCAACAATCCGGAAATCTGGCGGCCGAACTCTTCGTTATCCTCAACGACCCAGACTATGTTTTTATCTTCCCGAGTTTCTTTGTCGATTCGTTTGTTCATCATTTTGGGTTCGCTCGTATAATCTATTCACGCGGAGGCTGAGCCGCCATGACGCGTTCACGTGGTTTTCACTGTCAGGGAAATTTTAGTTCCTTTGCCCGGCTCACTCCAGATCAAGAAATCGCCGCGAATCTGTTCCGCCCGTGCACGAAGACTTTTCAGCCCAATTCCGCTGCTGTGGCTGCTGGGGTTGAACCCATTTCCGTTATCCGCGATGGTAAGAACAAATCCGCGGCCCGAGGAGCGAAGCTCGATACTTACCGCGCTGGCCGACGCGTGTTTGACGATATTGTTCAGACATTCTTTATAGAACAGAAAAATTGTTCTCTTGAATTCAAGAGACATCTTGTCCGGCAAAGGAGCTTCGGGCGCTCTAAAGCTAAAAGTAATCGTGCCCAAGATTCTCTTGGTCGCATCCCTCATCTTCATAATCAAATCGTCGATGGTGTCGTTCCTCGAACTGAGAACCCAAACGATATCGCGCATCATCTCCTGCGTTCGAAGCGCAATGCTGCCGATTTGCCGCACTTCTTCCCGTTGATTCGACGTCGTTGGGAGTTTGCGTTCGATGGATTGCGCCGCGAGGACGATGCTGCTGAGGTCTGTGCCGACATCGTCATGAAGGTCTCCCGCGATGCGCCCGCGGAGACGTTCAATGGCCAGGAGTTGTTTGACGCGATAACGGTAGACGGTATAGAGCATACTGGCGGCCAAGAGCGCAGAGAGAACAAAGAACCACCATGTCCCCCAAAAAGGGGGCGCTATGACAATTCTCAATGCAGCTCCCTCGTTATTCCAGATGCCATCGCTGTTGGAACCGCGAACTTTGAACACATAGTTGCCCGGCGGAACTCCTGTGTACGCTGCATAACGTCTCGCACCGGCCATCACCCAGCCATGATCGAACCCTTCCAGCATATATGCATACTGGTTCTTGCGTGGCGTCGTGTAATCAAGGGCGACGAATTCAAAAGAAAAAAAATCCTGGTTGTACGTCAACTCAATGACGTTCGCGGGGTCCGTGGATTGAGGGATCGACATCTGCTGGTCAAAAACTTTGAACGTCGTGATCACGACCGGTGGGATGTTGGGGTTATCCCGAATGCTGTCCGGATGGAACACGGTCAGTCCTTCGGTCCCTCCGAAATACATACGCCCGTCCTTCGTCTTGAAACAAGATCCCGAAAGGAACCGGTCGCCCTGCAAGCCGTCTTCGGTCGTGAAGTTTTTGAACGCTCCTGTGTGACGATCAAAGCGGGAGAGTCCCTTCTCCGTCGCGATCCACAAGTTGCCATGATCGTCAAGGAGAATGCTTTTGACATAATTGTTTGGAAGGCCATCCTGCTCAAGAAAAGATGAGAAGCGATTGGTTTTTTCATCAAAACTGTAAAGGCCGGAGCCCCATGTTCCAAACCACATTGCACCCGAATCGTCCTGGGAAATGGCGCGCACAGCATCGGAGCCAAGTGCCGTGGTATCGTTGGCTCGTGCTTTGTAGGTGACGAAGCTCCCCGTGCGCCGATCGAATCTGTTCAGGTAAGTGTATTGGCCTCCAAGCCAGAGAGTACCGTCCCGATCTTCAAAAATACACCAGACTCCAGACCCCGGCGCAAAATACCTCCCCGTGATTCTTCTGTTCCGATCCATCCGGATCAAATTCGGTCCGGTACCGCTTTCATCCAGCAGTCCCACCCATAGTTCCCCCGCACGATCTTCGAAAATCGTTCGCACAGCATTGATCGGAAAATGAACAAAGCGATTACGCGTCTCATCGAATCGGTCGAGATTTGTCTTCGATCCTCCGGCGCCTCCGATCCAGAGTCTGCCCCCCCTGTCCCGATAAATTGCATTAACTTGCGCCGAGCTAAGTGAAGCAGGATCTCGCGGATTATGTCGATACCGTATCATGCGGCCGCTGATCGCATCGCGCCGGTCCAATCCCCGATCATGACCGATCCATAGAGTTCCTGTTATATCTTCGAGTACGGAGAGGGTATAGTTGTCCGTAAAGCTCTTCTTTGAGTCCGGAATGCCCCGGTACAATCCGAACTTCTGCCTGTTCGGATCGTAACGGTAGAGGCCGCTCTGAAAAGTGCCGAGCCACATCATCCCAACCTTGTCGCGATACACAACTGCCACGCGTCCACCCAATGCGACCGGATCATCGGAGTTGATGAAATAATGCGCGAACGTTTTTGAGAGAGGACTGTAGATGTCCAGACCGCGAAAATGGCCGATCCAAACATTTCCTTTCGCGTCTTCAGCAACGCTGTTCACCACGGCATCACCCATGACGTCGGGCGAACCATAAAAATCTGGATTCGGGCTCAAAGGCACTTGCTGCAATTCCTTTCGGGTTCGGTCGAGACGCCAGATACCATGTTCTGTCTGGGCGGCCCAGATCGTCTGCGATTGATCCTCGTACAGCCAGCCCACGTTTGTTGCTGCGCCGGCTCGTTGAGTATACAGGTATCTGACCACCCGGCCGGTCGGGGGATCAAAACTGCAGAATCCGTTTGTCGTCGCAAGCCAAAGCATTCCGGAGCGATCACGGAGAATGAAATTAATAGTGTTCGAATTGATGCTCGATTTGTCAAGCGGGTTGTGAACATAGTGGAGAAACGTCCTCCGTTGTTCATCGTAGAGATTAAGGCCGGCACTCGTCCCTATCCAGAGCTTTCCGCGGGCACCCTCCTGCAAACTCATTACTCCGCCGGGTCCCATGCTTTGAAGGTTTGTCGAGTCATGCTTGAAGTGAATAAAGGAATCTCTCCGGCGGTCGTAAAGATCCAAACCACTGGACGTTCCGATCCAGAGCCTTTGCTCGCTGTCCTCGAAGAGAATGTGAACGTCGTTATCCGAAAGCGAAGCCGTGTCGCGCGAGTGATGTTTGTAGATCCGGATCGAATATCCATCATAGCGGTTCAGTCCGTTCTCCGTGCCGAACCACATAAACCCCTGACTATCCTGGATGATCGTTTTGACAATATCCTGCGATAACCCTTGCGCGGTGGAAATGTGATCAAATCGAAGCGGGGTGGATTGGGGGGAGATATTCTGGCTGCAGAGATTGGGAACGCTCATGAAGAGCGTTGAGAGTAGGAGGAAAAACACATTGGGCGATCGTGGCAAGGCTCTCGGATCTCTGATGAATCTTGTGCGAGCCAATATACCAACGCGGGGAGGGAATGTCAATGGATCAGGAACAGCGCCACAACCGGCGGTTGGTCGTGGCGCTGACCTGCATACTTTAGAGCGTCGAGGTTAGCCCAGCCGCTTTGTGCCGTATGAACGCGAAGTTCAAAAACGGAAGGCTGTCAAAGTCTGCCGCCTTCTTGGAAAACTCTTTTGCATGAATGTTGTCTCCCTTCGCTTGATAGGCAAGCGCAAGGCGGTACAGGACATACGGATCTTGCTGATTTGACTGAAGCAATTCAGTTACGGCCGTGTCATATTTTTTCTCTGCGAGGGCAATAATGCCATTCAGCTCATGCGTAAACCGGATCTGATTCGAATTGTTCCTCTTCTTCACACCGCCCCAGTATTCTTCTGTCTCGGATTTTGCCTTCGCCAGGTCGCCTCTGGCAGCGGCTACTTGTGCCCTGTTAAAATGAGCAACAATGAGAACATTTTTCTTGAGATCGGCAGAGAGATCCGAATGTGTGATGATCTCAACCGAAGCATCGAACGTTTTGAGCGCCTCATCGTACTTACCCATTTCCAGCAGGATGTTGGCCTTTGCTGCTAGGTCTCCCGACATTCCCGCAACGTCGTTGATTTCCCTTCCTACCACAAACTCATCGTCAAAATCTTTAAGGCCCTGCTCCATATTCCCTTCGTCGACATCGACAACGGCCTTGATGAAGAACGCCTGGCGCTTCTCACCCGGATTCCTCGCCATCTCAAAGAGGCGTTTCACCGCGGACGACGCATCGTCGCCTTTTCCCATGTAAAGATAGTTCATGCACAAGCCGACCTCCGAAGAAGTAAACGTCGGATCAATTGCAAGCGCCTTTTGATAGTTCGAAACCGATTCATCGAACCGGCCGATCTTTAGGAGAAGCTCCGCATACGAGTCGTATGGATTTGGATCGTTTGGTATGAGCTCTGTGTATTTCCTGAAAACCTTCTCTGCCTCCTGATATTTTTCGATCTGACGATAGGCATACCCGAGGATGTTGTATGCCGGAGCGAAACGGTCGGAGAGGTGGATGGATTTTTCGTATTCGCTAATCGCATCTTTGTAGTCTTGTTGACCAAAGTAATAGGCGCCGAGCGTGAAATGAGCACGCTCATCGTTGGGATAAAGAGCCACCGCTTTTTGCAGGCATTCTTTCTGAGATTGAAAGTTGGCATTGGCGCCCGCGTCCGTGGCCAGAATCAAAAGGCGTTCTCCCTCAGAAACATTCTCTTTATGACTCATCGCTCCTTTGAGATTGTCAAAAAATTCCTTGGTAGTAAGCGAATTGTTAGCGCGGTTCAGGTAAGCCGATGCGAATGATGGATCGAGCATGATCGCCTTGTCGAAGTGTTCCAGCGATTTTGTCGCCTGTAGATTGTCGGAAAGTTGTTGCCCCAGAAGAAACTCTTGCTTTGCCTGGTCGGAATTCGTGGTGATCGGGATCTTGATCTCCCTGGCGCTGTCGATCGCCGCTGTTACGCTCCACGCCATGCCGATGACGAGGGCGAGCATTGCAGTTTTTCTCATAGAACCTCCGCGACTGGTGAAAGAATTGAAACCGGGCGCCGCTCAAGGGCCGGCGGATTCCGGTTTTGGGGATTGAACTAACTCGTAATAAATATTTTATGCGTTGGCAAATGGCTAACAACTGCCTACATCGAAGGGAAAAAGGGCAAATCCTTATACGGGATCAGGCTGGAATTGTTGCTTTCTCATCGCTGTGAAGTGGTAACGGGGAGCCTTGTCAGTTCCGTCGTGAAACGCGGTGCGATCGTTACAGATACATTCTGTCGATTGGTTAATCCGAATGGAGTCGTTTCAAGTTCCTGTCTGAAATTGCTTTAAGAAGGTCAACAT
>CAYYHS010000211.1:0-5334 GCA_964471785.1 uncultured Chitinophagaceae bacterium | reverse complement strand
CCAAAAGAGGGGGATTTCTTTTTGACACTTGCTCAACGAGTAATTCGGTACTCTCGGGCTCAGATGGTGGATGTGATGAAATCCGATGTTGCCGCTGAACCACTGCAGGATTTTCGGAAGTTTGTAAAACGAACTTCCATTGAGGGCAGACGCAAAGAAACTCCATTCAGCATGACGGGCCCAATAGACTCCCCGGTACTGGTGTTGGACGTAAAAAAGCCAGAGCCCGGATGCACCAGCAATCCATATCGTCGGAAGGAAAATAAGGACAAACGGAACGAATCCGATACTGTAACCGATCGCAGAGATGATGAGCGCCAGGGCGATGTTAGTCCATAGCACACTCCTCTTCTCTCTCGGACCGGATTTACTTGAAGCGAAACGGTGGGAAACCAGGAACATGAACAACGGCCCGATGACAAACATCACCAGCGGATTCCGGTAAAATCGGTAGACGAAACGGCCCCAGCGAGACCGCACGAGATACTCTTTCACAGTCAACATCCAGACATCCCCGACTCCGCGATTGTCTAAATCGCTGCCGGTCGCATGGTGGATGGCATGATTGTGCCGCCACTCGAAGTAGGGAGTGAGGGTGAAGAATCCGCTCACCATTCCGACAATGTCGTTTGCCTTTTGAGATCTGAAAAAAGAGCCGTGTCCGCAATCGTGGAAAATGATGAACGTCCTGACCTGAAACCCCGCCGCCGGTATAGCAAGAATCAGGGTTAACCAGTACGACACCTCAAGGCTTCGGTACATCGCATAGAGGAGGAGGAAATATGGGACGAACGAGTTGATGATCTGCCAGATGCTTCGCCAAAGGCTGGAGCGTTGATATTCGGCAATCATCGTTCGCCATGTTTCGAGGTCCGAATCGGAAACAGAGTCCTGCGGCATGAAAGCACCCCATGAATAAACTGCTCTTTGTACGTTCTCTGCGTGCTCCCTTTACATTCAACTTAATCAAATTACCCGTACGATGGTAATCAGGAGTGAATATAGAAATGAATATGAGATTGTCAACTGAGAGGTCACCCGGGCGGGAGGATAGTTCATCATTTCCAACCGGTAAGAAACATGGGTTAGACTCCCGGGGTGCCGAGGGCATCTTTTCGGGAGAATCCAACCCTTGTCTTTACGATCTCAAAATGGATGCCCACTTTTCCCGAAGGGATCACTTCGTGACGTAGGCATGAGATGGTTCTATCCAAACTGGGACACTACCGAATTGACCGTGGTGCCAGCTGGGGAGAGATGTCATCAATCTGCGTCTATGCCTTCGCGGTCACCGGCGCCAATTTCCATCGGCCGTACGCGACAAATGCTGCCATTGCAAACAGGAGTAACGTCATGGGCAAAACAAAATATTCGCCGCGATAGATGTGCATCAGATTCGCCAGAAGCATGATGGTGGTAAGTCCTGCGGCAGCCAGTGTTGTTAATTGCGGCCGGATCTTCAGTGCTGCCGGCAGAATAAGGCCAATTGCGCCGAGCAGTTCGCTGACGCCGATGAAGCGAACAAGCGGGGCGGGGGTATAGGCAATCCAGAAGATAGTCTTTACGACCACATCGAGATCGCCGAATGTTTTTTGATATCCCGCCATAAGATACATTGCCGCCAGAACGACCTGAAGCACCCAGAGAGTAATGTTGAGTTTCTTGTTTGATGTCTGTTGTGTCATAGGATTGTTCCTTGTTATGGAACGTTAATAGTTCGGAGTGGGTCAATGTGAACGAAAGATTCTCATGCCCGCGAAAGCGGGAATGGCACATCAAGCCATTGCCCGATAGCCCTCTCCTTGATTTCCTGATCCAATATACGTATGTTTAGTATATAAAAGTAACTAGTTACCTATAGTAAACCAGTTTACTTTATTATACCATAACTACGGTATGGCAAAGATTAGAGGGGGAGGAGAAGCACACATTGCAGATGAATGCGCAAAGCAGCTCCTTGCGATCAACGACGCACTCGACATTCTGAAAGGGAAATGGAAGATCCGGATCATCGGGTCGCTGACGTTTGGCAAAAAACGGTTTAAGGAAATGCAGAGGGAGGTGCAGGGGATCACCGCAAAAATGCTTTCAAAGGAATTGAAAGAACTTGAGGTGAATGAGTTGGTCGTCAGAACAGTCCACAACACGATTCCGGTAACCGTAGAATACGAATTGACCGAATACGGAAAGACCCTCGACAGCGTGCTTGAAGAACTGCGGGACTGGGGAACGAAACACAGAAGGAGAATTATCAAACGGAGCAAGTGAGCCGCCTTCAACTCCGAACGACCGGGTGCATTGTGCCGTTTGACGAAAGGCGTAAAATGTAAGATGTGAGATGTAAGATGTAGAACGTAGAACGTCAAATATGCAACCTACAACTCAAAACTTTCAACGCACAACCCGACACCATGGACATCCGCCCCATTAAAATACAGGTCATTCTCGGCAGTACCCGGCAGAACCGATTCAGCGAAAAACCCGGTCTCTATATTATAGATGAATTGAAAAAGAAAGAGAGCGTGGAAGTTGAACTCGTTGACCTGCGTGATTGGCCGTTGCCATTCTTCGATGCGCCATCTTCGCCTGCCGCCCTCAAAGGAAATTACCCTTACGAGATCGTCAAAAAATGGGGGACCGTCATCGACGGAGCGGACGGTTACATCATGGTCACGCCCGAGTATAACCACGGCTATCCGGCTGTTCTCAAGAACGCGATCGATTGGTTGTTCACAGAATGGAAAGACAAGCCGGTCGGATTTGTAAGCTACGGAAATGTTGGAGGGGCGCGCGCAATCGAGCAGTTACGTCAGGTGGTGATTGAACTTCAAATGCTCCCGATACGCAACGCCATCCACATTCCTTCCGAAGTCTATCTATCGATGATGAAAGAGAAAGCGCCAGTGAATCCGGAGTTATTCAAACCGCTGAGGGAGGGAATGCGGGGAGACCGTCTTGCTGCATTTTTCAACGAGCTGATCAATCTCGCTGTCGTGCTAAAAACAATGCGACTGCAGATGAAGGGATGAACGGGCAAGCAACCTTGGTCAGACAACAACGGAATTTTAACATCCAATAGTACCCATGAGTGATGATAACTATATCGGTGGTCAATGTAACATAGGCCGGGAAGAAATTGCCCGTCGAAGAAACCTCGGCTGGGTTTCTCTCGGAATTGTCTTCGCTCTGTTCGTAGCGCTTGTCTGGATCGGGGTAAGTCCATGGTGGCGGCTGTTCATTTTCGTGCCTGCAACGATGTCGGCGTCTGGTTTTCTGCAAGCCTATTTTCACTTCTGTTCCGGGTTTGCCCGATTGGGAGTTTTTAATTTCGGACCTACGGGTCAGAGACATGAGATTGCTGATGAGGGCTCAAAGAAGAAAGATCGGAAGCGGGGAATTGAGATAACAATCTACGCGGCACTGATTGGGGCGGCCATAACGATCCTGAGCATCGTATTCGTTTGAAGGCAAATCGGCGTCCTCCATCCCAGCGGCCTCTTCGTCATCACTTTTGAGTAAATCCAAAAAACGCTTTAAGATCGAAAAATGATCTACTTCTTCGGACGTACCATGCTCTGGATAAAGTCCGATACGGTTGATTTAAAAACCGGCAGCGATTCGGGATGAACATACATCATGTGGCCGGCGTTGAAGTATTTCATTTGGATCCGGTCTTTGAGTCCCGGCAGAATATTTCCGAGGTGGTCGACGGTATATTCGGTTGCAAAAAACGGCGTGGCCAGATCGAAGTATCCGTTCAGCACTAGAACGTTCAAATACGGGTTCTTCGCCATGACGTCGGCAAGGTCGTCCGAGACATCGGGATAACCCATCCCGTCGGATCCCCCTCCCCGTTTCCAATCCCACTTAAAATCTTTGTTGCCGTAGGCATTGATGTTATACGTCTGATCAGTCGGAAAATTCAGCTCAGTGTGATAGTACTCCATGAAGTCCGTGATGAACACGGGACTAATTGCCGAACTCTGCGGATCGTAGCTCGAATATTCGCTCAATAAGTCATCGGTCGGACCCTGGTATCGGGAATCTAATCTTCCGACAGTCTCTCCGCGGTCTCTCAGAAGCTCTTCTGTAAACTGCGGCTCATTCAATCGAAGGTCCGCCTTCTTCCAATACGACTTCGATATGCCGGTAAACTGGTAAAGTTTATCTATCACCGTATGAAGCTCGGTGCTGTCAACTGCAAAGCCCTTGAAGAGCGCATCGGCGTACTCTCCTCTGGCAAATTGTCGTACCTCTTTCAAAAGAGAATCAAGGCTGGACGGCGGCGATGGCAGAGCGTGATGGTACCAGGAGACCGCCGCATACGTCGGTAGGTAGAAGATGTACGGCAAATCGTTTCCTTTGGCGAAGACGAGGGTCTCGAAGTTTAAGACCGTTGAGACAAGAATGACGCCGTTAACAGCAACTCCCATTTTTTCAAACAGATAGTCGGCAACGCCGGCAGATCGTGTTGTTCCGTAACTTTCGCCGAGTAAAAACTTCGGCGAATTCCACCGCGCGTTCGCACGAATATATTGAAAGATAAATTGACTGACAGATTTAATATCCTGATCAACGCCCCAGAAATCCGCTCCCTTAGCCTTCCCCGCCGGTCGGCTGAACCCCGTTCCAACCGGATCTATCATGACCAGATCGGTCACATCGAGAAGCGAATACTGATTGTCTTCCATTTTATAGGGGGCGGGCGGAGTTGCTTCAGGGTCGTCGATGACCACTTTCTTCGGACCCAGAGCTCCCATGTGAAGCCAGAGTGACGAGGAACCGGGTCCGCCGTTGTACGCGAAGGTTAAAGGGCGGTTATCCGCAGACGGGATGCCATCTTTTGTATACGCCGTGAAGCCGAATAACGCAATCGGCTTGTCTTCCTCGTTTCTCAGAAGAAATGTTCCCGCCGTGGCAGTGTAACGAATCTGATGACCGTTCATCGTGATATCATGGTGAGTGACAACCTGGACAGGCTTCGGTGTTTCGGCCTCGGTAGAATCGTGATGTTGTCCCTCTTGCTTGGATTGCGCGACTCCGACCATAACGCAAAGGATGATTGAAGCGGTCAAGAGAAATGGTTTAGCCATGTCAAAGGTCTCCTTGAGTGGACTTCTTTTTCGGACTCACCGATTGAGATTTCTGAATAGTTCCAAACGCCTCACTGACGAGGACAACACCACGACCTGCGGCAACAGATCTAGAATAGCCCAAAGTAACATATCGCAGTGTAAGTTTCAACAACTGGGGATGTTGAGAAGTGTTACTGCTGGTGGCGTTTCCCAAAAATATTCTTGTATTGTTTTCTCATTGGACACTTCGACTCCGCCC
>CAYYHS010000210.1:0-5352 GCA_964471785.1 uncultured Chitinophagaceae bacterium | reverse complement strand
ACTCGCGGAGCAAAAGAAACCGACTCCCCAAAAAGAGTCGGTTTTTTGTTTAGGGGGAAGAGTGAGTTACTGCTTGTATATCCTTCACGCTGTCTCATACGATCGGTACTATATCGGGTCTTCGCAGAATCCGGAGATCCGGCTCACCTATCATAACCTCATCGAAAGAGGATTTACCTCCCGATACCGCCCATGGAAGCTCATCTATGTGACAGAATTCCCGGATAAGAAAACTGCTTTGCAGATCGAGCGGAAGATCAAATCATGGAAAAGTAAAAAGATGATTGAGAAGTTATTGCGTGGGGAAGTCTCACTTTAGCATGCGGCTGTTATCCCGACAAAGTCGAGATGTAGGTTCTCAGCCGAAGGCTGCTGCGCCTATGGCGTAGAGCCTTATCGAAGCAAAACGACCGGATGTGCGAATTTTGTTTGACGTCCGGTCTTGCTATTTCCTTCCATTCTGCTCTTTAGTCTTGAGGAGGCACCGACATCCGAAGCCGATCCATATCGCGCATCGGAGGCTGTCCAAAAAGTCTCCTATACTCGCGGCTAAATTGAGACGGGCTTTCGTACCCCACCTTGAACGCAACACTCGCCGCATCCAAAGGTTCGATGCTCAGCAGCCGGCGAGCCTCTTGAAGCCGGATCTGTTTTTGATATTGCAGCGGGCTCATGCTAGTGACTTGCCGAAAATGAAGGTGAAAAGACGATGGGCTCATATTTGCCATTTGCGCTAGGTCTGTGACTCTCAACGGAGCCGCATAATCTTTCCGGAGTTGATCAAGCACCCTTCCTATTCTCTGCGTCTTACTTCCGACCACTCCCAGCTGCCGGATCTTTATGCCAAACCGAGAGCTCATTAAACGGTAATGAATCTCCCGAATGATAGAAGGAGCGAGCACTTTCAGATCATTCTTGTTCTCAAGCGTCTTCATCAAGCGATAAAAAGTGTCTGCGAGTTCCACAGTCACTTTTTCCACAAAAAAACCTCCTTCAGTGTTTTCGTTCTGAATTGGAGTGGAATGTGTCTCCTGCAATATCTCATATACCACCGAAGGCTGAAGCTCGAGTTTGAGGCCAATGTAAGGATGCTTTGAGGATGCCGACACCACTTGAAAAATGGCGGGGATATCGATACAGCTCACCAGATAGCTTGCGGGATTATAGCGGTACACTTTGTCCCCGCTCCAAACATTTTTCTCGCCCTGCAAAACAAAGCAAACCGAAGGAGTATACATTCCAAGCGTGGCTTCGGTCTTCCTTTCCCTTCTGATCACAAATAGTTCCGGCAAGGGGGTGGGATGTGTACCTTCAACTTTGCAGTACTGTAATGCCGCAGCGAGAAGCTCTTTCGTATAGTCTGTCCCGGATGTTTTCATCATTGTTCACTCCATTGATTGACTCAGGATAAGCAATGATAGCATAAAACTCCACTCATTAGGAGGATTAGGCAATCAATCAGCAGCAATAGGATAGTTGCTCTGTACGGTAATTTCTATATTTCTTATCGAAAATTGTATTTTCATAAGAACGATAATGGAAAGAATTTGATATGAGACCTTACGTCATTTGCCATATGCTCTCCTCTGTTGACGGCAAGATTGATGGCGCCGCTCTCAAAGCGGTGACCGGAAGCGGCGAATACGAAACGACCGGTGGAATGTTAAAAGGCGACGCCTGGATCTGCGGCCGCACCACAATGCAGCAGCACTTCGCAGAGCCCGAGTTATTCGTTTCCGCGTCGGACAAACCAGCAGGACCTCAGCCCGTCTACGTAGCGCGACGCGCCAATTCCTATGCCGTCTCGATTGATACAATTGGCAAACTCCGATGGTCAAAGAGTGATATCGATGGGGATCACCTCATCTGTGTCGTCAGTGAACGGGTACCAGAAGACTACCTCTCCATGCTACGTGAGAAGGGCATTTCCTACATCGTCACCGGCAAGACTTCCGTGGATCTTCTTCAAGCAGTCAACCTGCTCGGAGAGCATTTTGAGATTCGAACGTTGTTGCTCGAAGGAGGCGGCCATATCAACGGAGCTTTCCTTCAGGCACATCTCGTCGATGAGGTTAGCATTCTGGTGGTTCCAGGCATTGACGGCCGCCATGATGTCCCGGCCGTGTTCGACGGCATGCACGTTGCCGGGAAAGACGCAGTTCCTCTAAAACTCAAATCCATAGAGCAGCGGAAGAACGACACGATCTGGATTCGATACAAGGTGATTAAACAACATAATAGTAGAAAGGTGAAACAATGAAGAAGCGCAAACTTGGAAAGAGTGGATTAGAAGTCTCAGCCATTGGCCTTGGTTGCATGGGAATGAGCTTTGCCTACGGTCCGGCCGCAGACAAGAAAGAGATGATCTCTCTGATTCGGTCAGCTGTTGAACGTGGCGTAACATTCTTCGACACGGCTGAAGCATATGGGCCGTTCACAAACGAAGAACTTGTGGGTGAAGCGCTTGCTCCTTTCCGTGGACAAGTGGTGATCGCCACCAAATTCGGTTTCAAATATGGCACCAAGGGGGAACAATTGGGCCAGGATAGTCGGCCAGAGCACATCAAGCAAGTTGCTGAAGCCTCGCTGAAACGACTCAAGATCGATACCATCGATCTGTTCTACCAACATCGCGTTGACACCAGCGTGCCAATTGAAGACGTGGCCGGTGCGGTGAAGGACTTAATTCGGGAAGGAAAAGTTAAGCATTTCGGTCTTTCTGAGGCTGGGATTAAGACGATTCGCAGAGCGCATGCAATACAACCTGTGACCGCAGTCCAGAGCGAATACTCGCTCTGGTGGAGACGTCCTGAAGAGGAAGTATTGCCGTCGCTCGAGGAACTCGGGATCGGGTTTGTGCCTTTCAGCCCTCTTGGCAAAGGTTTCCTCACCGGAAAGATCAACGAGGAAACGAAATTTGATAAATCTGACTTCCGCAACATTGTCCCTCGCTTTACGCCTGAGAATCGAAAAGCGAATCAGGCCATGGTTGATTTGCTCACTCAGATTGGAAAGCAGAAGAAAGCGACGCCTGCGCAGATCGCACTTTCCTGGCTCCTTGCACAGAAACCGTGGATCGTTCCGATCCCCGGGACCACCAAACTGAGTCGCCTGGAAGAGAACATCGGAGCGGCAACTATTATATTGACTCCGGGAGAACTGAGCCGTATCAATGCCGTCCTTGGACAAATCAAAGTCGTTGGCGACCGTTACCCGGAAGAGTTGGAAAAAAGAACAGGACTCTAGAATAAAAGGAACTGTTATGAATGAGTTAGAAAATCAAAATCAAATCTTCCCGAAAGGGGAAAAAACCTCGTCCGAATATTTCACCGGGACGGCATGGCTGAACATCCTGGTTCCGCAGGATGAGACGGGAAGCTACGCTGTCGGCAATGTCCACTTTGAGCCGGGGTGCAGGAACAACTGGCATACTCATCCTGCAGGTCAAATCCTCCTTGTTACCGACGGTAAAGGTTATTACCAGGAACGAGGGAATCCTGCACGACCGCTTGTGAAAGGGGATGTTGTGATGATCCCGTCTCACATTGAGCATTGGCACGGTGCTGCCAAGAACAGCAGTTTTACACATATCGCTATTACCAACAATACGAAGCAAGGCGCCGTGAAATGGTTGGCGCCGGTAACCGACGAAGAATACACCAGCTGTCAACCAGAAGTCTCCAAGCTTAAGAGAGCGAATCTGACCGATGCTGCAATCAGAAATCACGAAGAGTTATTTCCCAATCATACTTCAACACTGCAAATCACAGACCCGGAGCTGATCGAAGTTTTTGACAACTTTGCTTTCGACGAAGTGATCGGTTATGGAGACCTAGATACGAAAACAAGGGTCATGATGATTTTGGCATCTACGATTGCAAGCCAGGCTTTGAGCGAATACAAAGTGATGCTCGGTGCCTCTCTGAATGTTGGAGTAACGCCCGTCGAAATCAAGGAAATCCTTTATCAGTCGGTGCCTTACGTAGGCATTGCAAAAGTGCTGGATTTCATCCACGCCACAAATGAAGTGTTGCAGAGCAAAGGAATACAACTGCCACTAGAAGGTCAATCCACAACTTCGCCAAACACGCGACACGAGAAGGGATTAGAATTACAGAAACAAATCTTTGGTGAAATGATTGAGAAGATGTATAACGATTCACCCAAAGATCAGCTCCATATCCAAAAATACTTATCGGCAAATTGTTTTGGAGATTATTACACGAGAAAAGGAATAGATATCAAGACAAGGGAGCTTCTCACGTTTGCCATGCTAATATCGTTGGGAGGCGCCGAGCCTCAGGTGAAAGGGCATATTCAGGGCAATGTCAATGTTGGAAACAATAAAGGAATACTTCTGAGTGTAATTACACAATTGTTGCCTTACCTGGGATACCCAAGGACGTTAAACGCAATTCGATGTCTCAATGAAGTACTCCCTCAGTAAAAGCAATCACAAGGAAACTCATGAAGACGGTCCTCTTAAACAATGGTATAGAAATGCCCTTAATAGGGTTTGGCGTTTTTCAGGTAACTGATGCTGGTGAGTGCGAAAGAGCCGTTGTTGAAGCTATACAGGCTGGCTACCGTCTGATTGATACCGCAGCATCTTACGGAAACGAAGTGGGGGTTGGTAAAGCAATTAATGGAAGTGGGGTGACAAGAGATGAGTTGTTCGTTACGACAAAGCTTTGGATTCAGGATACTGGGGACGATTTCACGAAGAAGGCTTTCGAAAATCGCTGAAGAGATTGCAGTTGGACTATCTGGACCTGTCTCTGATTCATCAGCCTTACGGAGACATTCATGGCTCATGGCAAGCCATGGAAGATTTGTATCGGGAAGGCAAAATCAAAGCAATAGGTGTTGCCAACTTCCAACCAGACCGGTTAATGGATTTAATCGTTCACAACAAAGTGATACCCGCAGTGAATCAAATCGAGACACGTCCCTTCTGTCAGCAAATTGAAATCCAACTCTTCCTGAAAGAAAATAGTGTCCAGATTGAATCATGGGGCCCATTTGCTGAAGGCAAAAACAACCAGCTCGGCGAGGCTCACTCCCTCTGAGGATGAACGGGTTCTCCCCGATCATTACAATTTGCCGGTGAGGGTCTCTTTGAGTGCAATCTGTCTTACCGGATTGGATGATACCGAAGGAAGAAACCCCTCGCCGTGCGTGCCGATTATCACCTTTCGTTAAAAAGACTTGACTTTCCGAGTGATTCTTGTTATAATTAGACCATAGAACGAAATCAGTCGAATAGGCCAAACATGGACAAAGACGATATTGTAAGAGGGGAAATCTTAAAAGCCGCTGAACGTGTGTTCCAAAAATGGGGTAGCAATAAAA
>CAYYHS010000209.1:0-5356 GCA_964471785.1 uncultured Chitinophagaceae bacterium | reverse complement strand
GCACTTCGTTCATCGCGGTCATCTTCAGCCTCGTCCTGATGAACGTACAAGAAAAGCCGAGGAAGAATTCCGGTACCTCGGTGCTTGGCTCAATCAAAGAAGGCGTATCCTACCTTCGTTCCGAGGAGACACTCACCGTTCTCATGATCCTGATCTCGATACTGACGATTTTCGGATGGTCATATTCGGTTTTACTCCCTATCTTCGCGGATAAGATCTTGAACATCGGAGCGATTGGACTCGGAAATCTTCTTACTGCGAATGGGATTGGAGCGCTTATTGGCGCGCTGACGGTCGCTTCGGTAGGTCAGAAAGTTGCGCCGCGCAAATTCATCTACGGCGGATTGTCTATATTTATTATCTCTCTTCTGATCTTCGCTTTATCTACATCTCCGATTCTTTCGATGGCATGCTTAGTAGGGGTCGGGATCGGATTGATTTCGTTTTTTGCGACCGCGAATTCGATGCTGCAAATGAAAACTCCGGATTCCCTGCGCGGTAGAGTCATGGGATTGTATGCTTTGGTGTTTCAAGGGTTTTTCCCTTTTGGCAGCCTCGCAATCGGATTCCTCGCCGACTTGGTGGGTGTCCGCCTGGCAGTCGCCGGGGGCGCTTCCGTGTGCGGATTAGCCGGAAGTGCAGTTTATAGAGTCATGAAGAGAAGAAGAGAAAGTCAAAAACCACAATCAAATCCAAAATGAATATCCTATCGCGACTGCTTTTCTTCACTACTTTCTGTTTCTCCGTTTTGCGTCCACAGGCGACAGACGATCACTTGTTCCGCGCTGCGATGGGCTCATCCTCAGATAGTGCGAAATTGTCTGAACTGAACAGGCTCATTGGCGGGAATCCTTCAAGCAAGCAGGCGGGCGAGGCGTACGGAGCACGATTCAGCGTGCTGTTGTCTCTCCACCAGGACAGCGCTGCATTTTTCTCGTTGCATCAATACCTTGCTGCGAAGGATACGCAAAGTCTCAGCAGAACCTTGCAAGATGTCGCAATGGAACTCGGGATCCGGAAGAAATATCCTGACACCGCCCTTGTGTTGGTCGATTCCTCGATTTCAATGTTTAAAAAAAGATACGGGAGAGTGAATCCTTCGTTGTTGTACACAAAGGCGTGGCTTCTCTATTTACTGAGGCGCTTTCCCGATGCTGAGTCAACTCAGGCTGACGCTATCGCGCTATTGCCGCCGATGTCGCAATTCGATCCGCGCTACGGCGACTATTTTGCTCAAATGGGGATGATTCAGCTTGAAACCAAGCCCGGACTCGCAGGTGTTCGGCAATACATCCATGCGAAGTTCGTCTCTTCGCAGCCAATGCAGCAATACAGCGACCTCGACTCTTTAATCCACGGTGTCTTGAAAGATTCTGTCATCGCTGTTCATGCCCGGGATAGTTTGTTCGAAGAAATCGGGCGTGAGTATTTTCACCAAAGCAGAGATACCATCAGGGCGAAAAGCTTCATCGCCGCACAGTTCTCAAGAAACCGTGTTCTGCCGGAAAGAGCGCGGCAATTGGCGCGCGAAGCGTACCAAGCGGCACAACGAAGGGCCATTGAAAACCGCTGTGATGCCGCCTTCTCTCTTGGCATTGTGGCGTACAGCCGCGGAGAATATTCGGATGCTGAGAAATACTTGAACGAGGCGTCATTGACGATTACTCCTTATGAAACCGAGCTGTACTTGCTTCTTGCCTCGGCGCAAGAAAAGTTGGGAAAGAAGAGGGAGGCGCTTGACACGTACTTAATCGCAGCGGCCGTCGGTAGACAAGCCGTTTTGATGAGACCTCTGCAAGCGCTTCAAAAAGAACTCATTCCGCACACGTCGCTCGACTCGCTGATCTCGGCGGCTCAGAGGAAACTAGTAGACTTTTTCCCCGACAAATATCAGCGCCCCGAATCGATGGAGGGTCTGCCGAACCAGCGGGTAGTGTTTGCAGAACTGTTCACCGGTTCGGAATGCAGACCCTGCCAGGCGGCAGACATCGCCTACGACAAATTGCTCGACCGCTATGAAAGATCGGAACTCGTCGTTGTTGAATATCATTTGCATATTCCGCGTCCCGATCCGATGGCCAATGCCGACGGAGAGTCCCGATCGATGTACTACGGTGTCAACAGTACTCCGACCTCTATTATCGACGGAACAGAAGTGATCAATTCAGGCGGGCAGGGATTTTCGGCTAAGTCCAAGTTCGCGGTCTACGCGGATCAAATAGATCACGCTCTGACGGATCCGGCGCAGGCCTCCGTGAAGATTTCGGCCCGGATACGTAGAAGCAAAATTTCTTTCGCCGTCTCCGCCTCGTTGACCAAACTTCGAAAATCGGCTCGGTTGCGTGTGCTGCTCGTGGAGGATCAGATCCGCTACACCGGCGCTAACGGAATTTCGGAACACCGATTCGTTGTGAGGAAAACGATCCGCGGTGCGGCGGGAGTTGCCTTCTCGGCGAACGGAAGAGCGGCCATGAAGGATGCGTTCAGTGTCTCTTCGGTTGAGGATCAACTGGAAAAGTATCTCGTCGATTATGAGGCGAGAGCCGGACACCCGGGAGGAGTTTTTAAGGAAAAGAAATCAGAACTGGATCCAAATCGGTTATATCTTGTGGCGTTCGTCCAGGACAATTCCACGCATAGTGTTCTCCAGTCGACAATCCTGAAGGTGAAACGATGAAACGGCAGTTTCGCAACGCTCTCTTTCTTCTCATGCTCTTGCTTTCTGCCGTTTGCTCTCCGAAGTCAAAGGCGCAGTTCGATAAGTTCTTCAAAGACTCGACGTTTCGTTTCGACTATTTTCACACCGGGACGAAGGGCGAAGAGCGCATCTGCGAGGATAAGATGTATGAAGAAGGCGCCTGGCCGGGGAGTACCGCAAACCTTGTCGACACGCTGAACCTCGGCGAATACTTTTTTGACGTGGTGGACCTTGCCAACAATCGCACCCTCTTCTCGCGGGGCTACTCTTCGTTGTTCAACGAGTGGCAAACAACCGATGAAGCCCTGGCTGGAACTTATCGAACGTTTCACGAGTCTGTTCGATTCCCGTATCCGACGAAGAAATTCCAGCTGCGAATTTATCGCCGGAGTAAACAGATGGTTTTTAACGAAGTTTTTTCAATAGTTGTTGATCCTAATAGCCAGGAGGTGCAACACGTCGGGCAGCTTCGGGACGCAAAAGTGGTGAACATTTTTACGAGCGGAGAGAGTCATGCAAAGGTAGACATCGTCATCCTGGGAGATGGATATACAAAAGGTGAGATGCCGAAATTCCTGACCGATGCCAGACATTTTTCAGATGTACTCTTCAACACAGAACCTTTTAAGCGGAGGAAGAACGATTTCAACGTCCGGGCTATCGAGGTTGAATCAAGAGAAAGCGGGATCAACCAGCCGGATCAGAACATATGGGTTGGGAACACGCTGGGCACAACGTATAACTCATTCGGTTCGGCGCGATATGTTCTCTCGGACGCGAATGCCGAGATTCGAGATTACGCCGCGTTGGCGCCGTACGATTTTCTGCTTATCCTTGTCAATGCCAAGCGATACGGAGGCGGCGGAATCTTTCAGCTGTATGCTACGTGTTTCGCGATCGGCGAAACACCCGCGACCGCATGGCAGGCAGACTACGTCTTTGTTCATGAGTTTGGCCACTCGTTCGCCGGGCTCGGCGATGAGTACTACTCCTCGTCCGTCGCCTACAACGATTTTTATCAGAAAGGTAGCGAGCCATGGGAGCCGAATATTGCCGCCAACACTTCGCGCGACGGGTTGAAATGGAAAAGCTTTGTTAAGACAGGGACGCCTCTGCCGACGCCATGGGCTAAGGTGCTCTACGACAGCATGGAAACCGAACGAGGGAAATTGCGGAGAGACGAGAAAGGGTACGCCGAGAAACGCCAGTCGATTCTTGATTCGGAACACGGCGCCCTCAACGTTGATTCGTTACGAGGAATTGTTGGCGCGTTTGAAGGGGCGGGATACAGCTCAACCGGCCTCTACAGGCCGTCACTGGACTGCCGGATGTTCTCGCTTAGCCTGACGGATTTTGATCCGGTGTGTACGCGGGCAATTAATCGGATGATAGACTTCTACACGAAGTAACGCAACAGAGCAGTTGTCCGACGTGACACCGAAGAAAAGGCTGAAATGTATATTCTCGGAATCTCGGCATATTATCATGACTCCGCCGCTTGCCTTCTCTCTGACGGCAACATCGTCGCAGCAGCCCAAGAGGAACGGTTCACACGGAAGAAACACGATCACCGTTTTCCCCGTCACGCCGTCGCGTACTGCCTCAGCGAAATGTCGATACGTCCGGATCAGTTGGACTGTGTGGCGTTCTATGATAAACCCCTCCTGAAGTTTAACCGGCTGCTTGAAACCTACTTGACGTTTGCCCCGAAGGGAATCCAGTCCTTCATGATGGCAATGCCCCTATGGCTTCAGGAAAAGCTATGGATCCCGGATCTTATTGCCAAAGAGCTTCAGTTCGACGGGACAGTTATTTTTCCGGAACATCACGAATCACATGCGGCGTCCGCATTTTTTCCCTCGCCTTTTGAGCGGGCTGCAATACTTACTATCGATGGCGTCGGTGAAATGGCGACCTCATCATTCGGAGTAGGCCGTGAAAACAAAGTGGAACTTCTTTCTGAACTTCATTTCCCGCATTCCCTCGGTCTTCTCTACTCTGCCTTCACCTATTTTACGGGCTTCAAAGTAAATTCCGGCGAGTATAAAGTGATGGGACTTGCTCCGTACGGGGAACCGAAATACGTGCAAAAAATTTATGACAGCCTTGTTGAGCTGAAAGCAGACGGATCGTTCAGCATGAACATGGAGTATTTTGATTTTTGCGCCGGCCTGACGATGACCAATCAGAAATTCGCAGCGCTGTTCGATGGGCCGGCCCGCGTTCCGGAGACGCTTCTCACGCAGAGAGAATTGGATCTCGCACGTTCGGTGCAGGATGTAACGGAAGAAATCTTGATGCGGATGGCCCGCCATGTAAAGAAAATGACGGGTGAAAAGTATCTGTGCCTCGCCGGCGGAGTGGCCCT
Source organism: uncultured Chitinophagaceae bacterium (assembly GCA_964471785.1). Classification (GTDB taxonomy): domain Bacteria; phylum Bacteroidota; class Ignavibacteria; order UBA10030; family UBA8401; genus JAGVPT01. The sequence continues at coordinate 290 of CAYYHS010000209.1, read as the reverse complement.
CAATTGCGTTGCAAACGGGAAAATACTCCGGTCCGGATTATTCGAGGACCTCTGGATCCAGCCTGCGGCAGGGGATGCAGGCGGCGCGGTTGGTGCAGCGTACATCGCATATCATCATTATCGAAATTTTCCTTCTAAGAAGAAAACCGGTAGAGATGAGCAGCACGGATCATACTTGGGTCCGAAGTACGACGTCCCAACCGTGCTCGCCTTTCTTGAACGCTATCATCTGCCTTACGAGCGAGTGGATGACACCGAGACATTATGCGGGCTCGTGGCAGAGTACCTCT
>CAYYHS010000208.1:0-5377 GCA_964471785.1 uncultured Chitinophagaceae bacterium | reverse complement strand
AAAGGTGTATCACTGCTGAAGCTCACACCGCCGCGTAAAGTTCCGCTATTGCCGTTCGTAGTTTTATCCGCAAGGATGAGCGACGAATTGGAATCGTTGCAGTTCCAATAACCTACCAGGCCTGCTTCGGTTCCCGTCAATTCCTTTTTCATATTGTTGTTGATGTCGTTCGCGCTCCTTGCGACGTTCCAGATGCGCACTTCATCAATCAATCCCCTGAAATACAGTTGATACGTCTCATTCAGGTATACTCCAAGACGCAGGTTTACTTTGGAATAGAGGAGAACTCCTGTCGCATTTGCATGGTGAGCCAGATTTCCGTTCACGTAGACGTTGATTCCTTGGTTGTACTTGAACGTGACGGCCAGATGTGTCCATGCCGAATCGCGAACTGACTGGTTAATGACCAGCCGTGACCAGTAATCCGATGCCCCGGTGTAGTCAATAGTCAGTCCATTAAGTGTAAAGGCTGGGTTCAAAGGAGGACCAAGAATTTCCATTGTATAACCGGCGTCTGTCGCACCATTGCAAATGATATAGTTGTAATACCGTGATTTGGGGAGATCCACTTGCGGCTTCACCCAGGCCTCGAGCGTTATCGCCGAATCGATTTTTGTGAGAGAAGGTGTGGCCGGCATATCAACATATCCGGTGAAGCCATCGAATCGTAGGGATTTGTTTGAGGCCGAACCGCCGCTTCCCCAATTCACAACCACATGGATGGACCCGGTGACGGGATCGAGCTCAATGCTTACCGGCGTGACAACACCAGCACTTACCTGCACATCGGTTTCGCCGGAGTATCGCAACAGGTTGTTTGCATCGAAGGCGTTCGCACGAAGATGCCAGGTTCCCGCAACAAGATTGTTGAAGTTGCACGTCGCGGAGTCATTAGCGATGACAAAATCGTTCTTAAGTGTGTCATAGCCGGCGTGCGATAAGAGTCCGGAGATCTTGACAACCTCCTCCGGGGCATTCTTCATAGAAAGGCCGATTTTAAGGGCTGAGGCATGCGCTTGGTTCGCGGGTTGAGAAGGTTCCTGAACAGGATTGTCTTTTTGACAGGATGCGAATACGATCAAGAAAATGAGTATACAGGCTAAAGATTTCGTTTTCATTGCTGCCCCTCTTGATGTGCGGTCAATCCACAACTGACTGGCGGTTTTGAGCGGAGGGTATGGAAGTTGATTTCAGTAAGCCTCCCGTGCGACAACCGAAATTTAGCAACGTGCGATCCAAATGTCAATAGGACTTATCCGCTGGTAGTGACTTATTTTCATCTTGATCCCAATCTCTGATTGGGATCAAGATGCGGCGGAAAGTCCGAGTCGGAATGGCGCCGCGATGTCATTATAGTCGTCCTCGTTCCCAAACTGAGTTTGGGAACGAGATCAAAGCAAATTGAGTCACTACCTATCTGCTGGGGGTGGATGAAAATTATCCCATAGTTTACGCATAAACACAAATGCCCCGCATCCTATCCACGTAAGGAGAGGAGCAGGGCATCTGCGCTTCAAGGAGCAACTCTATTGTTTCATCAGCTTAAGATTCTTCGATATTAACTCGTACCGCTGTTTCACACTTGCAGCGCTTCGCAGCCCGTCTTCCGGAGTATTAAGGACGTAATCGAGGAGCCGGTCGACGGAAGAGGTCGCAACGTGCGTGCGAGTATCCGACGAAGCGTAATAAAGAAGCACTTCGCCGTCTTCGCGTTTCACCCACCCATTGCTGAAAGTAACATTCGACACATCGCCGATTCGTTCTGCACTTTCCGGGGCAATAAAATATCCCTGAGGCCGGGCAATAACTTTTGCGGGATCCTTCAAATCAGTGAGAAAGAGATAAAGGACGTAGCGCAAACCGGCGGCCGTATTGCGGACGCCGTGGGCCAGCTGCAGCCAGCCTTTGTCTGTTTTGATCGGAGCAGGGCCAAGACCATTCTTCACTTCCTTGATCGTGTGGTAGACCCGGTCGTCGACGATGATCTCGCTTCGTACTTCAGGCTTCTCTATAGAGTCGGACAATCCCCAGCCGATCCCCCCTCCCGAACCGGTTTCGATAAATCCGTCCTGCGGCCGCGTGTAGAAGGCGTATTTTCCGTGGAAGAATTCCGGGTGCAGCACTACGTTTCTCTGCTGAGGGGACTTTGTCTTCAGATCGGGAAGCCGTTCCCATTTCTTAAAGTCTTTCGTGCGGATGATTCCGCATTGAGCAACCGCAGTCGACATGTCTGTTCTTGCCGCTGCCGGATCTTTCCGCTCGGTACAGAATAATCCGTACGTCCATCCGTCCTCGTGCGTGACAACCCGGAGGTCGTAGACGTTGATATCCGGTTCCGAAGTTTCGGGAATCATCATCGGGTAATCCCGGAACCGGAAATTGTCGATGCCGTTCGGCGATTCGGCAATCGCGAAGAAAGATTTCCTGTCGACCCCTTCCACGCGGACGAAGAGAAGAACTTTGCCTTTGCGCTCGCACGCGCCTGCATTAAAGGTGGCGTTGACCCCCAGCCGCTCCATCAGGAAAGGATTGCTTTTATAATTGAGGTCATAGCGCCAGAACACCGGTGCATGTTCCGCAGTGACGACAGGATGTGAGTAACGTTGGTAGACGCCGTTGCTCTTTGCCGTCCGCGTATTCTTTCTTCTGATGAGCTTCTCGTAATCGCCGAAGAGGCTCTTCTTTCTTCTGTTGAACTCTGCCGGTTTCATCATCGTTGAGTAAGGCTGTTCTATTTTGAAAAGACAACGGATCCTTCTGCGGCATCCGCGCTCGCCACTCCGGCTTTTGGAATTATTCGGTTTACCCGTTCGTCAAAATCAGCCGGCAGCGTATCCGCGCTCATTTCGTCCAGCTTGTTCCACCAGGTGAATCGCAAGATCACTGAGGTGACGATGAAACACCCCGCGACGCTGTAGAGAAGCTCCATCTCATGGGTCACAAGGGAGATCGGGATGATGACGAGCGAGATCTGCCAGATAATTCCGACGACGACATTAAATATATCGCGGATAAAATACGGGTTCTTCGTAAAGGAAGGATAATGAACCTGGACTTTCTTCAGTATCGGCTTCCAGAATCCCCACGGCCGGACTTGCATGTAGAATTTCATCAGGATTTCGTCGGGTTCCGGATCCGACAAGAGGCTTCCGACAATACAGCCGATCAGCGAAATGCCGAAAATGTACGGAAAGGCGCTGATTGCCGGGATCGACGGGAGGGCGACCGGAATGATCATCGATGCTGCAATGCCGGCAATCATCCCCCAGAAATAACCGTGCCCGTTCAATCTCCACCAGTACCATTTGAGGATATTCGACGCCGTGTAGCCGCCGTAAAGAGCGCTGACAATCCACAACGTCACCTGGTTGATCGATTCAACCATGAATCCGAATGCGAACCCCACGATGACAAAGGCGACCGTCGTTACATAACTGAGACGGACGTAGGTTCTTTCCGGTGCGTTGGGGTTGACGAATCTTTTATAGATATCGTTGACGACATACGCCGGGGCTGCGTTGATGGTCGCAGCGTAATTCGACATGAACGCCGCCAGGAGACCCGCAAGGAGGAGGCCGACAAGCCCGACGGGAAGGACATTCTTGATGATGTACGGGAGGATTAACTCGAAATCGATATTCGGTCCCATCGCCCTGAGCTCGGGAGAAAAATAGGCGAGCGCCAGGACCGTGATGCCTGAAATCATCGTGTAGCGGGGGAAGATAAGAACAAGGTTGACGAACCAATTCATCTTCGCAGCTTCCTTCGGCGACTTTGTCGCGAGAACTCGCTGCATGTCGTAATTCGGTGCGGGGCCGGCAACGCTTTTAAGAATTCCTTGAAAGAGAACCATAATGAAGAAGAACCCGAAGAACGTATATCCGTCACTCTGTATCTTAGTATTCACCGCATCGATGAGCCCGGTCCAGTTCAAATTGAGGTTCCATCCGAAGAAAGGAGTTGTCCAGCCGTTCGGAATGAATTGATGAAGCTGGGCCCCCGAGACAGACGTCATGGCCATGAAACCGATCGCGAGCGAGGCTGTGGTGAGAACGATAAACTGGAGTACCTCCGTGATGACGACGCTGAACATTCCTCCTTTGACGGCGTAGATCGCCGTGAAGGACATCAGGATGACGGCGTACAAATCCGGCGAAACGTGCCAGGGGAAAAAGATTGCGGCAAATTTTCCGATGCCTTTGAATGCGTAGGCAATAAATCCAATAACGCTCACGAGTGCGAATATCACGACGCTGATGTGAGAAAGGTTCGCCCCCGTACTGCGGCCGAACCTGGTCTCGATCCATTGGGCGCCCGTCATCACTTTCGATTTTCGCAGCCAGATAGAAAGATAGACCATCAGGAAAATTTGGTTGAACGTCGGCCAGATCCAAGGCATCCAGACGCTCTTGAATCCATACACAAAAAGGACGTAGACAAGCCACATGGTTCCAGTGATATCGAACATACCGGATGCGTCTGAAACGCCCAGCATCCACCACGGAAGAGAGTTACTTCCGAGAAAGTACGAACTCATATTCTTGCCCGCCCGCTTCGAAACGAGAATACCCAGAGTCATCGCCACCACGAAGTATGCTACGATGATGGCAATGTCAATTCCGCTAATCGACATGATGATCTGCTTTCAGCGCTAAGTTTTGGAAAAATTTTGTCATTTATGATAACAGCATAAACGGTGCCATTCAGCATCTTCTCATTCAGCCTCCTTTGGGCGATTTGACGTTGAGTCCGTTATATCAGTGTGATAATGATTATGGAAATGATAAAATTAAACTGAAAATTGATCCATTGAAGTTGCAGTTAAGCAAACAAATGACGACATTTCTTTGGCAAAAGATTTGTAGCCCCACATCTGACCGCACAATCCTCCCCTGGAATTGAAAGCGCTCGCAATGAAACTAACACTTACGATCTTTCTCGCCCTTTTTATCTTCGAAATCGGAACCTCTCAAACCGTTCCCCTTCAGTTTGCCCCGATTTTCACCGACAGTATGGTTCTGCAACAACAGAGCGAAGTGGCTGTCTGGGGGAAGGGTCGAGCCGGGAAGAAGATAACCCTCGATGCCTCGTGGAAAAAGAATGCCTGGACCGTTGTCGACAGCGGCGGATCGTGGAGTGTGAAAATTAAAACGACAGAGGCTGGAGGACCATATAGCCTTACGGTGAGCGATGGCGATTCAACCATCGTTCTCAACGACGTCCTTCTCGGAGAAGTATGGCTCTGTTCCGGACAATCGAATATGGAAATGCCTCTTGAAGGCTGGCGTCCGAATAACCCGATCATGAATTCCGATAGCGAAATCGCGAACGCAAAACACCCCGGCATAAGACTCTTCCAGATGAAGAGAGCGTACTC
>CAYYHS010000207.1:0-5394 GCA_964471785.1 uncultured Chitinophagaceae bacterium | reverse complement strand
ATAGCCCGCCGGTGCCGTTATCGCTTCAGGTACCGAGGTCGTTGAACTCTTCAACGTGATAAGTTCGATGCCGTTTCCGGTTCCCAGATTTCGCGAATACTTCCTGTCTGTCGAATTATTCCAGTGCTCGTGCACCCCCAGGCTCTGGAGTCTAACACCGTCGCCGTTCGGTGAATAGAAGGTTCCGGACGGAGGATTGTCTGCCTGTGCGGCTTCGTGAAGATAGTTATCTATTGCCCCATAAATGGTCGTGTCATGCAGATTATTTGCCGCCATTTGGGCTGCGGCTTCGGCACGAATGAAATCGAGACAGACAGATTCGATGGCCACATTATCCTGCGATATAAAAAGACTCGACATCCACCCGTTGTTGAAAGGCGGAGTAATCCATCGGCTATCCTTTGTAATCTGCGATCCTTCGGTCTGTCCTACGTAAAGCCCCTCAACCATAAAGAGGAGAGTCTTTCCGCCCAGGTCTTTGTGGCCCATCAGATCGACTAGTGCATTGTACGTGCTGTCGTGCCTTCCATAAAATGTCCATTCGGCACTTCCCGGAATAATGATATTGTGGACGGCAATGTACGGATGAACCCCAGCGGCGTGCGGCGCATAGACGGCTGGGGTTCCCGTTGTGTCGTCGCAGCTAAGCGTTCCGAAATGATTCTTGGCACAAAACGTCACCCCCGCGTACCGATGGCCTTTGAAGCTTGCAAGATTGATCAGGTAAGCGGCGTGAGTTACTGCAGTGGGCAAGTGCGCGGGATTTCCGCCGCCCAATTCAAGCGTCAGTTTCTGGGACCAATGAACAATGGTTGTATCGCGAACATATTTTTCTCTTCCGCTCTCCTGAGTCCAGCCCATGATATGGACGTGTGGAAACTCGGTTTTACATTTGGTGTAAATTGCATCGGGAACGTACCGTATCAGATCATAGACCGTGATGTCGGTGTCGGCAACTCCAACTTTGTAAACCAACTGCCTGAGAAGGCTGAGGACGGCTTGAGGCGAGGCAAATGTCGCGTTGCCGGGACTATAACTGCTGCCAACCATGTTGAGGTTGATCTTGACGGCAATTTTCTCACCCGGAGTGTATCTGACGCTTCCCTTGCCATGTCGTTCATTGAAGTATTTGAAGAGACCAACCCATGCGGAGCTATCGGTCGTTGCCTCTGTGAGGGAACGCAGAGATTTTGAAAACATAGAATCGACAGCTGTTTGATTTGTATTCGCATCGCTCCACCAGTTTCCCGTAACTCCGTTCCAGTGCGCAGCCGTAGAATCCCGTACCCAGACAACACGGCCCGGAAAAATTCCTCTCGCAACTCCCACTGGAGTGTTGGGGGGTTCGATCGGCACAAACAACGAATCTCCCATCGGCCTCGCTGAGGTTTCCGTGTCGGTTCTCAGTACGGTGAACACTCCGGCCGCCAGTGCCGCAAACGCCAGGATTGACGCCATGACGTAATTGGAATTGCGGAAATATCGGCGTGCTCCTTTGAACGAGAGAAGGGCGATCACTGCGCTCGCGACGTATGCAATGAATCCGCTCGCTATCGGCGCGGCGACCTTCATACATGGATACTCTGCACGGCTCGGTTTCGGAATAATTCGTATAAGCATCCACACGAGAGAGGCAAGCCCCAGGAGAAGAAACATGAACCGCATGAGTAAATTTTTTTTATGCTTCATGTGACGCCCATTCATCGACGATTCGTGCGGACACTCGGAAGACTTCGGATGATTCATTTCTTTTTCCCTTTCGTGACAACCAAAGCGGCTGCTGTTCTACTTTCGTTCAGAGGTTGAGTTAATCTTCCTTCAGGAGAGATTCTTTCGGAACTTGCCGGCATGAAGTCGCAATTTCTTACAACAATTCAAAGCCCTCAAACAACTCTCCGCAATCTTCAACGCAATCGCATCTAACGATGTCAACGCCTACAGTCAAACAACAATTATGCCCTCTAAAACAAGCATTGTGCATTGAATTTGGCGTCGGATTTACTGAAAGTGGGAAGCGAAAGAATTGTATTTCCTCTGCATGATAAAAGGGGGGGGTGAAGCAACAAAATGAGGGGAAGGTCACTGCTGATGGACTGAAGGGTTATCGCTTTTGCAGACTTCGCTGGGCACGGTGTTCACTCAATTCGGATTCTAATCCCGCATTCATTTCGAAGGGCTCATCTGAACTCTTCGCGAATTGAATATGACAAAGACGGAGCTCACAATCATCGCCAACGCTGCGATGATTGGGTCAAGAATCCCGAACGCGGCGAGAAAAATTCCAACAATATTGTAGATGAAAGCCCAGAACAGATTCCATTGAATGATTCTGTACGTCCTCTTCCCAAGATCTAACAGCCATGGAATCCGTGCCAGTTGCGTACCGATCATAATTATGTCTGCGCTTTCTTTTGCCAGATCAGTTGCGCTTCCAAGCGCGACCCCGACTCTGGCCGAGGCAAGTGCCGGTGCGTCGTTTAACCCATCTCCCACCATGAGGACTTTTTTCCCCTTGCCTGATAACCTTAAAACTTCGTCTACTTTCTGGCTTGGCAAAAGCCCGCCAATTTTGTAGCGTGCCTTGATCTGATCCCCGATGTCGTCGACGATCGCCTGTGTATCGCCGGAGAGAATGCCTGTTTCGATACTCCTTCTGGCTAATTCGCTGCTCGTCGATATGGCATCGGGCCGCATCGTATCTGCAAGGTAAATGGTCCCCCGGATTTTTCCATCCCATTGGACAAAAACTGTGCTCAGCAGATTGTCGCCAGGTTGCTCGGGAGTGTTAACCGAGACCGCTCCAATATCTTTCATCAGTTTCTGATTTCCTGCAACGACATAATGCCATTTTCCGGAGAGGAGAACCTCACCCTTTATCCCTTTGCCGGGAATTGCAGAGACTTCCCGGCTTTCCGGAATTAGAACCCGGCGATCTTCTGCGCATTTTGCAATCGCTTTGCCGATGCTGTGTTCCGAATGTACTTCAATTGACGCCGCAATTGCCAATAGCTCATCATCCGGCTGTCCTGTCGATAGTATCGACGCAACAGAAAGGAGACCGTCTGTGATCGTTCCAGTCTTGTCGAACAGAACTGTGTCGATAGTAGAAAGGTTCTCCAGCACCGTCGAAGACCGGATCAGTACCCCCTCCTCTGCCGCGCGGGCAATTGCTAACGCTGTTGCCAACGGGGTTCCGATTCCCAATGCGCAAGGGCAAGAGACGACAAGAACGGTCAGGGAGTGGAGCAACGCAGCCGCAAAAGTCCCCACGATCATCCATCCCGCAAAAGTCGCCGCCGCAATTCCGATAACAATCGGAATGAAGATGAAAGAGATGCGATCGACCAACTGATGGATCGGAGAGCGGGTCCGCTGGGCTTCTTCCATAAGTCGAACAAGCTGAGCATGGAGAGTATTGTTTTCCAGCGCAGTCGTCCTTACCAGCAATACCCCATCGTTGTTGATCGTGGCCGCGAATATCTTTGCTCCGGATTCTTTCGCGACAGGAAGGGATTCGCCGGTAAGGAGTGCTTCATTGACAGACGAGTGGCCATCAAGGACAACTCCATCCAGCGGAATGCGTTCGCCCGGGCGGATCCTTATTGAATCCCCAAGAGCGACCTCAGAGCTGGGAATTTCGACCTCTTGTCCATGTCGTAAAACGCGCGCCCTCTTCGGACGAAGCTCGAGAAGAGAATGGATAGCGGAGGACGTACGGATTTTCGCCGTCGCCTCCAGATAGCGTCCTGCTGTGACGAGTACGAGCACCATTGTCCCGGTGTCGAAATAGAGACCCGTTCCTCCTGTGAAGACCTCGAAGGTGGAAAAACCGTACGCGGTCACGGACCCGAGAGCAATGAGGCTATCCATCGACAACCGCCGAATCCGCAACTCGCCGATCGCATTCTTGAAAAACGGATATCCTACAAAGATAACAATCGGTGTAGAGAGCACAAACAGAAGCATGTTCAAGGCGGGAAGAACACTTGCGTCGACCCCGAGCCATTTCCACCTGTCGGCGTAGAGGACCCAGCTGAGGATCATGATATTCATGGAAAAGAATGCCGAAAAGCCGAGACGGATCAAAAAAAGCGATGCGACTCCCCCCTCACCTTTCTCTCCGGTCAAAGAATGCGTGAATGAACAGCCGTAGCAACAGAAATGAAATTCCTTACCTTCCGCGAGTTGTGTAACCCCGCCGCGCCCTTCGAGGGAACGGCTGTAGGGCAGGCCACATTGATCGCAAATCGTATTCGTGACGCCGGCTGTTGGATGTGACATATCGGCGAAAATAAAAAGGAAGGTTGAACTAAAATCAAAAAGAAAAGCGCAACTCGTCGGTCGCGCCTGGATTTACCTTGTCGCTCGTCTCGTCTCAATGGTGATCGGAGTGCGCATTCTTCACATAAAAGGGAATCATCTCGACGAACTTAAACCATGTGAGAGCAAATCCCGACGCAAATGCGAGTGTCACGAGAAGTTCCATGATTCCGAACGGCAACGACGCTTCGTGCCAGATGAATGGGGCAACTGCAAGGTATCGTTCAACAAAGAGAGATGAAAGGATGATGGATGCAACGGCAACGAGAACGGCCGGCTTTTCTTTTGCTCTCCTGCTCAGAAAAATCGCGAGAGGGAAAAAGAACGCGAAGATGATATAGTACCACATTAACGGCGCCCATAAAGGATTATGAAAGCGGACCATGAGGTACGGAATTTCCTCAGTAAGATTGCCATACCAGATGACCAGATACTGGGACCAGAAAAATCCGCCCGAGAGCATGCAGAATCCCATCACCAGCCTTCCCATATCATGAAACTGACCCGAGTTGAGCATCGAATCTGCTTTGAATACTTTCCTGGCCGCAATCGCCAACAAAGTGATAACGACAAGCGCTCCGTAGAACCCGTGCAGGAAAAAGAGCCAGCCGTACAAGGTGCTGTACCACTTCGGATCGAGGGACATCAAGAGATCGAATCCGAGGAATGAGTAGAGCACTGCGAACATGATCAACAGAGCGGGTACGAGTTTAGCAATTGCCGCTTTACTCTTTTCAGCTTCCTGAATATCCCCTTCCCAATTCCGAGTGATTCGCCCGACAAACTTCTCGAATTTTCCGGGGACGCTTGCCCGGTACGGTCCAAATTCCGCGCGCAACGACGTCCGGACGTATTTTACGCTGATCCACATCATCGCAAAGAAGATCGCCGTATCGCGAGCAAAGAAAAGGGGCGAGTTCAACCATGCTTCCTTGCCGGTCGATTCATGGAGCCAGGGGTAAATATAAGATCGTCCGACGAAAACTCCGGCGAAGAGAGCAAGACTCACCGGCAAGAAACTTACCATCGCCTCGCCTGTGCGTCGGAAAGGTTCGCCCCATCTTCCGTTCGTCA
>CAYYHS010000206.1:0-5401 GCA_964471785.1 uncultured Chitinophagaceae bacterium | reverse complement strand
ATGGTGTGCGATTGGTTGGTGAGTCTTCTTGGACTCCGCGGAGAAAATTAAGGGATAAGAATTAATAAATGAGATCGAATTCGTTCTTCATCGCTGCTCCTTTTTATTGTATCCGTGCGATAGTGAAGGAGTGGATAAGCCTTACGATGACATATAAAGAGTGGGGATAGCTCCTGCACAATTTTTTGTCTACGCGAATATGCTCTTTTGTTGCATTTGGGGTTGACAATACAAAGCATTCCCGCGATGGCCCTTGCTCAAATTAGGACACCACCCCGCCTTGACATTGATTCCCTTTTCGGGTACCATTACCACACCATACGGACCGAGTCCGGGGGAAGACCGGTTGTGAAGTTAGAGTTCTGAGAAACCTCTGGATTTTGCTCGCAGCGAATGAAAGAGGTTGTATTGTTTTAAAGGCGCACTTGTTTTCCAGACCAATAAAAGGAGATGTCTATGAAATCACGTTACGTATTCTCGATGAAATTCTTCCTCTATCTCATTTTGGCGTTTGCAACGGTTTCATGCAACGGCTGGGAGTACCGGAATCAGAAAAAAACGAAGCGCATCGTCCTCGAAGCTAACGAAGTGCACGAAGGATGGTATTTCGCGGCGGGTGATCAGGTAGTTATCGAAGGAACAATAAACGGTGATGCGTACGTTGCCGGCGGAGTCGTTGATGTCGAAGGTACGATCAACGGCGATCTTCTTGTCGCAGGGGGTATGGTAACGGTCGGAGGCATAGTGTCGGATCATATCCGCGCGGCAGGAGGCACTCTCCACTTCAATGGGAAGGTAGGGAAAGACATCAGCGCCGCCGGAGGATCTATCTTAGTCGGGCGGTCGGGCGAAATTTCGGGGAATCTCCTCGCAGGGTGCAGCAACCTCGACATCCTGGGAAATGTAGGAAAAGAAGCACGAATCACTTCGGGAGACGCGCAGATCAACGGCGCGATCAAGGGGGATCTCTTATTCATTGGTAATTACCTTACAGTCGGCGATGGGGCCGCCGTAGGGGGCAATTTGACCGCGAAAGTAAAGGATAAAGAAAACGTTAAGGTTGTTGACGGGACGGTGCATGGAAAGATGGATGTTGAAGCAAGAGAAGAACATGCCCGCGCTGAGATTCTTGGATATTCGGTATGGAGATTCTGGATAAAGGTCATCTGGTTCTTCGGGTTGCTTTTTGTCGGCTTGGTAATGGTGCTTGTCGCGCCTGCCAGTGTACGAAGTATCGGAACGACAATCCTCGGCCGCTTCGGAGAAGTCGCAATATGGGGTATCCTCGGTCTGATCGTGATTCCGGTGATCTCGGGGATCTGCTTCGTAACACTCATAGGAATACCCGTGGGACTTTTTCTGATGACAATGTTCCTCTGGCTTCTCTATTTTTCTCAGTTTGCACTTGCACTCGCCTTCGCGGAGAAAGCACTTGCGCTCGAAGGGAAAGGACGGCTGGTCATGTTCGGCGGGCTGGCCACAGGATTGGTCATCGTCGAAGCGCTGACATTCATTCCTTACGTGAGGTTCCTCGTCTGTTTGGCAAACTGCATTCTCGGCGTCGGTGCGATGCTGCTGATGTTGAAGGGAGGATGGGAAGGGATGAGGAAGGGGTAGAGGGTTGGAAGAATGGAGTAGTGGAAGAATGGAATAGTGGAATTAAAATAGACTGTTTGGATGTACTTTATATTGTTGATAGAAGCCCGACTTTCCCCCGAGTCGGGCTTTTTTATTCTGGTCTTACCTTTGAGCGAAGCGATCTCTTTTTCGAAACTCTTCGGCGCGTTGAGGATAAAAATCTCGGACTGCTCTTTCAGGTTCAGCTTCTGAAATGTGGTCATGGCTTCGCGATTTTCTTGCGCAGAACTGCCGCCGAGATCAGCGCGACGACGATTCCTACGGGGAGCGGCTCGGTGAATGTGAGGAGAGCGTTCATGAGCGGGTTGGCCGACATCGATTTGTATTCTTCCAGCATTTTCATTTTCTGTTGCATCACTGCCTCGGCCGCTCCACTCTGCCGCAGGCGGTTCATCTCGAATTGTAGATAGTCGTCGGCAAAATTCGGATAGAAGAAATGATTGATGAAGAGCCACGCGACGGTATAACAGAGGCTTGAGATGAGAGCCATCAGCAGTCCGGCCTGAAGAGCTTTGCCGAACGAAACCGACCCCTGCCCGACCTGCTCACGGTATTGCCGCACGCCGACGAAAATGACTGCAAACGACAGGACCATCCCCGCGTACCCGACAAAGTATCCGCTCTCGAAGAGCCAGGGTCCCCGAAGCAACACAAACGTCAGGAACATGAGCGCAACGCTGATGCCGCCGGAGATGAACCCAAATTTAATGACGAATGATTTCATGTGACCTCCTTCAACATATGATGATGTGGATAGTGAATTCCACGCAACATACAACATCTCCCCCCGCTTTCGCATCACCCGAAAGGATGATTTTGGGTACGGAACCTCCTTCTTATACGAAAGGAGGAGTCCCATAGGGCAACAATCCCGCCGCCACGGCTTTTTGGACAGCCTGCGTGAGCCTCCGGGCGTTCAGCTTTTGAAAAAGGCTGGCCGTATGTGTCTTTACCGTATTGATGGAGACAAAGAGTTTGTCGGCGATTTCCCGCGTGCTGAGCCCGAGTGCGACGAGCTGCAGTACCTCCAGTTCGCGCGCCGTGATGCCTGTTCGCCGGAGCGCATCCGGGCTGGCAGAAAATGTCGTGAGCGACTCAGCGCCGATAAGGGGCGTATGACGGACCCTAGTGCGCACACTTTGTCCCACCCAAACGCCGACCCCGGTGAAGAGGAGAGCGATAACGCCGATATACAGTTCCCGCGCGTGGTCGACGATGAGGAGTCTATATTCGAGCAGGCGCAACGCGACCGTGAGAAGCGCAAGCGACACCGCGTAAAGTAGTATTGAGCGGAATGTCTTCACGAACACAACGCCTGAATTGCAATGATACCGTGATACCGCTGTGATGAGTGTTGGAAAAGAAAATAGGGAAAGAAAATGTTGAGTGCAATGTTGGAGAGTGGATTTGCCTTGAGGTTAAATCCAGTCTTACAATTCACCATCCCCGAGCCAACTTAATCTGCAGACGAAACGACGTATCGGCGATGTGGCTCCGAGTCGGTTTTTTATCCCTGACTCTTCCCCCACTTGGCTTTTCTATTTTTCTCAGTTTGCAGTTCCATTCGTTTTTGCGGAGTCGGCGGTCGCACTCGAAGTGAAAGGACGGCTGGTCATGTTCGGCGGGCTGGCCACAGGATTGGTCATCGTCGAAGCGCTGACATTCATTCCTTACGTGAGGTTCCTCGTCTGTTTGGCAAACTGCATTCTCGGCGTCGGTGCGATGCTGCTGATGTTGAAGGGAGGATGGGAAGGGATGAGGAAGGGGTAGAGGGTTGGAAGAATGGAGTAGTGGAATAGTGGAATTAAGATAGACTGTTTGGATATACTTTACATTGATGATAGCAGCCCGACTTTCTCCCTGAGTCGGGCTTTTTTATTCGGTCTCGTCCTGTTCCGAAAGCCGATAGTGCTTACCTTACTTCTTCACGAATTCTCTTCGCCTGAACCTGAGCCCCGACCAATCCTCATCGATGGCCACGGCCCGGACCGCCACAAACCCCTCCGCCTTTATCCGATTCCATCCTGTATCGCGGTTGAAGTCGCACGCGTACCGCTTCGATGTTCCCTTCGGATAGGCGACCCAGATAACGGCATCCCACTCGGCCAGACCCGCGATGCGTTCCGACGCCGCATCGACCTCTGTCTGAAGCGTGGCGAAGACAAGCGCAAACTGAAGTTTCCGCACATCCTGCCACACACGCTTAACTGTCCTACCTTTGAGCGAAGCGATCTCTTTTTCGAAACTCTTCGGCGCGTTGAGGATAAAAATCTCGGACTGCTCTTTCAGGTTCAGCTTCTGAAATGTGGTCATGGCTTCGCGATTTTCTTGCGCAGAACTGCCGCCGAGATCAGCGCGACGACGATTCCTACGGGGAGCGGCTCGGTGAATGTGAGGAGAGCGTTCATGAGCGGGTTGGCCGACATCGATTTGTATTCTTCCAGCATTTTCATTTTCTGTTGCATCACTGCCTCGGCCGCTCCACTCTGCCGCAGGCGGTTCATCTCGAATTGTAGATAGTCGTCGGCAAAATTCGGATAGAAGAAATGATTGATGAAGAGCCACGCGACGGTATAACAGAGGCTTGAGATGAGAGCCATCAGCAGTCCGGCCTGAAGAGCTTTGCCGAACGAAACCGACCCCTGCCCGACCTGCTCACGGTATTGCCGCACGCCGACGAAAATGACTGCAAACGACAGGACCATCCCCGCGTACCCGACAAAGTATCCGCTCTCGAAGAGCCAGGGTCCCCGAAGCAACACAAACGTCAGGAACATGAGCGCAACGCTGATGCCGCCGGAGATGAACCCAAATTTAATGACGAATGATTTCATGTGACCTCCTTCAACATATGATGATGTGGATAGTGAATTCCACGCAACATACAACATCTCCCCCCGCTTTCGCATCACCCGAAAGGATGATTTTGGGTACGGAACCTCCTTCTTATACGAAAGGAGGAGTCCCATAGGGCAACAATCCCGCCGCCACGGCTTTTTGGACAGCCTGCGTGAGCCTCCGGGCGTTCAGCTTTTGAAAAAGGCTGGCCGTATGTGTCTTTACCGTATTGATGGAGACAAAGAGTTTGTCGGCGATTTCCCGCGTGCTGAGCCCGAGTGCGACGAGCTGCAGTACCTCCAGTTCGCGCGCCGTGATGCCTGTTCGCCGGAGCGCATCCGGGCTGGCAGAAAATGTCGTGAGCGACTCAGCGCCGATAAGGGGCGTATGACGGACCCTAGTGCGCACACTTTGTCCCACCCAAACGCCGACCCCGGTGAAGAGGAGAGCGATAACGCCGATATACAGTTCCCGCGCGTGGTCGACGATGAGGAGTCTATATTCGAGCAGGCGCAACGCGACCGTGAGAAGCGCAAGCGACACCGCGTAAAGTAGTATTGAGCGGAATGTCTTCACGAACACAACGCCTGAATTGCAATGATACCGTGATACCGCTGTGATGAGTGTTGGAAAAGAAAATAGGGAAAGAAAATGTTGAGTGCAATGTTGGAGAGTGGATTTGCCTTGAGGTTAAATCCAGTCTTACAATTCACCATCCCCGAGCCAACTTAATCTGCAGACGAAACGACGTATCGGCGATGTGGCTCCGAGTCGGTTTTTTATCCCTGACTCTTCCCCCACTTGGCTTTTCTATTTTTCTCAGTTTGCAGTTCCATTCGTTTTTGCGGAGTCGGCGGTCGCACTCGAAGTGAAAGGACGGCTGGTCATGTTCGGCGGGCTGGCCACAGGATTGGTCATCGTCGAA
>CAYYHS010000205.1:0-5418 GCA_964471785.1 uncultured Chitinophagaceae bacterium | reverse complement strand
CTCAAAATGGATGCCCACTTTCGTGGGCATGACATGCTTTTGTTCAAACTGAGACTCGGGCACCCTCCCTCTCTCCTTGATATTCCTCCGAAAATCCCTTATCTTAGTAAATGCTAACGAGGTTTAATTGCAGAATGTAGGAATTCTGACGGCGTTTGTGTTCGGCCTGCTCTCCTTTGTTTCTCCCTGTGTTCTTCCCATCGTACCCGGATATATTTCATTTATTTCCGGAGTATCACTGGATGAAATGCAGAACGCGGAACATAAGAAGACCGCACTGCGTTCTATAATAGTGAACTCGCTTTTCTTCATTTGCGGTTTCACAGTCGTGTTCGTCCTGCTTGGCGCCTCGGCAACGACCATCGGGAAAGCCTTCAACCAGTACTACTCCACCATCAGCAAGGTCGCAGGTGTCCTCATCATCGTATTCGGGTTGCACATGATGGGCCTGTTCAAGCTTAATTTTCTGAATTACGAAAAGAGATTTCACGTTCAACAAAAGAAGCTCGGCAAGTTCGGTTCATTTCTCGTCGGAACCGCCTTCGCGTTTGGCTGGACTCCCTGCATCGGACCCGTCCTCGCTGCGATACTCGTTGTTGCCGCTCAGCAAGACACTGTCTACAAAGGAATCGGCCTGCTGGCGAGTTATTCGCTCGGCCTCGGGATCCCGTTCTTCCTGACCGGCCTGAGCATCAACGCTTTCTTCAGCGTCTTTAACAAAGTAAAAAGGCATTTTCATGCAATCGAAATTGCCGGCGGTGCGATGCTCGTCGTGCTCGGTGTGCTTATGATCACTAACTATCTGACCATTATTTCTTCATATTTTTCACGATGGCTTCCGTTTTTGAATGAGCTCTCGTAACTACAATCCCAGAGGATAACGATACAATGGAGAAGAAAACAAAATCCCTTGATGAAGTAACGATCAGGTTCGCAGGTGATTCAGGGGACGGCATGCAGCTTACTGGAACCCAGTTCACAAGCACCTCTGCGATCATGGGAAATGATCTGAGCACGCTCCCCGACTATCCGGCTGAAATCAGGGCGCCGCAAGGCACGCTTTTCGGTGTCAGCGGATTTCAAATTCATTTCGGAAGTACGGAGATCAACACCCCCGGGGATCAGTGCGACGTCCTCGTCGCTATGAATGCGGCAGCGCTCAAGGTGAACCTTCGCAGTCTCGTCGACGGCGGGGCGATCATCGTAAATACAGACGGCTTCAACGATAAGAATTTGAAGCTTGCCGGATACCAAGCCAACCCGTTGACGGATACTTCGCTCGCAAAATACCAGTTGTTCCAGGTTGACATCTCCAAGCTCACCGAGCTTGCGCTTGCGGATATGAATTTGCAGACAAAGATCGTCGACCGGACCAAAAATTTCTTTGCGCTCGGGATGATGTATTGGATGTACAACCGCTCGATCGAGACGACGGTAGAATGGATCCAGAAAAAATTCAAAACGAAGCCCGACATCGTCGAGGCGAACACCAGAGTATTGAAGGCGGGATGGAACTACGCGGAGACGACCGAAATTTTCAAAGTTCGCTATGAAGTGAAGGCGGCTTCTCTTCCCCGCGGAAATTACCGCAACATCACAGGTAATTCGGCAGTCGCGTTGGGTCTCGTGGCGGCAGCAGACAAGGCAAAACTCGATCTTTTCCTGGGGAGCTATCCTATCACTCCTGCAAGCGATATCCTTCACGAGCTGTCGATGTACAAGCAGTACGGCGTAAAGACTTTTCAGGCCGAAGACGAAATCGCGGCGATCACGAGCGCAATCGGAGCATCATTCGGCGGCGCGCTTGCCGTCACGACGACAAGCGGTCCGGGTGTGGCGCTTAAAACAGAAGCGATCGGGTTGGCTGTCATGGTCGAACTTCCTCTTCTCATCATCAATATTCAGCGAGGCGGACCGAGCACAGGACTTCCGACAAAAACGGAACAAGCCGATTTACTCCAGGCGCTCTACGGACGGAATGGGGAGGCACCCGTCCCGATTATCGCCGCTGCAACTCCGAGCGATTGCTTCAACGCAGTGTTCGAAGCGGCGAGGATAGCGCTGAAGTACATGACCCCGGTGATGGTTCTCTCGGACGGGTATCTAGGCAACGGCTCGGAGCCGTGGCTGCTCCCGGACACGAAGAAGTTGGCCGACATCTCGCCAAAGTTTAGAACCGATCCCAACAATTACCTTCCGTACCTTCGAAATGAAGTAACGCTCGCCCGCGAATGGGCTATTCCCGGTACGCCGGGACTGGAACACCGCATCGGCGGGCTGGAAAAACAGGACAAAACAGGAAACGTTAACTACGAGCCCGAGAATCACGACAAGATGGTTCACCTTCGGGCAGATAAAGTTGAACGGATTGCGAACGACATCCCTCCGGCACTGGTCGAAGGGGATCAAAAGGGTGAGCTCCTCGTCGTCGGCTGGGGCGGAACATACGGCGCCATCCGATCCGCGGTCGAGATTAAGCGGGCGCAAGGCAAATCCGTCTCGCATCTCCATCTCCGTTATTTGAACCCCCTTCAAAAGAATATCGGAGAGATCCTTTACAACTTTAAGAACGTGCTCGTCCCCGAAATCAATTTGGGGCAGTTGATCAAAGTACTTCGCGCGAAATATCTTGTGCCGGCGATCGGATTGAACAAAGTTGAGGGACTGCCGTTCAAATCTTCAGAGATTGAAAGCAAAATTGATGACATTCTGGGAGGCAAGTAAGTATGAGTGCGCTCGTTGAAGAAGTTGTTTCGAAACAATCCGGATCCGAAATAAAGTATACTGCGAAAGATTTTCAATCCGACCAGGATGTTCGGTGGTGTCCCGGATGCGGCGACTATTCGATCCTCGCTCAAGTCCAACGGATCATGCCGGAACTGCATCTCGTGCGCGAGAATACGGTTTTCGTTTCCGGGATCGGTTGTTCCAGCAGATTCCCGTATTACATGGATACATACGGATTCCACAGCATCCATGGCCGGGCCACTGCGATCGCGTCGGGCTTGAAAATGGCGCGTCCGGAACTTTCCGTGTGGGTCGTGACCGGCGACGGCGACGGCCTCAGTATCGGCGGAAATCACATGATCCATCTCCTCCGACGAAATATTGACATCAACGTGATGCTCTTCAACAACCAGATTTACGGGTTGACGAAGGGGCAGTATTCACCCACCTCCGAATTCGGTAAAGTGACGAAATCCACGCCGTACGGCTCCATCGATTATCCCTTCAACCCGGTAAGCCTTGCTTTGGGTGCAGGCGGCACGTTCGTTGCGCGGACCATGGACCGCGACGCGAAGCATCTCCAACAAATCATCAAGAGAGCAGCCGAACACAAAGGAACGTCGTTCGTCGAGATCTACCAAAACTGCAACGTGTTCAACGACGGTGCTTTCTTTACATTCACAGAGAAAGAGTCGAAGGACGAGAACGTTGTTTATCTCGAGCATGGGAAGCCGATGGTTTTTGGAAAAGAGAGAGACAAAGGAGTCCATCTTGACGGATTTTCACCCAAGGTCGTCTCATTGAAAGATGGACAACACTCCGTCAACGATCTCATTGTCCACAACGAAAACGATTCGACGCTGGCGTTCATTCTCGCGAACATGACGTACAACAAGTCGCTGCCGAGACCTGTCGGAATTTTCCTCAGCCTTGAACGCCCGACCTATGAGTCTGAGATGACACTGCAGATCAAGAATGCGATCGAAAAGCGCGGCAAGGGCGACCTTGAAAAATTGCTGAACTCCGGCGACACCTGGACCATTAAGTAACCCGGCAATCTTACCCGGCTTTTCGCGCTCGGCGACCACCGTGCGCTCTGAAACCGAAATAGTAGTGTAGGTGTGGCGAGAGCTTTGTCTTATTGAGTCACACCTTTTTTATTCTCATTCGTGAATCTGCTCCTCCGCCAGTTATTTCCATGCCGGGCACTCCGGGTACACCGGCAGTTCCTGACCGTCCATTCAAGTTACAGACACTGTTCGCTTCCGCATGAACACGTTGTTCGTACCATGCAAAGAGATCTTTGAGAAAAAGAACTCTTTCGTTCTCACAACCCACATCAACCCGGACGGAGATGCGCTCGGGAGCGAAGTGGCGTTGGCGCTTTACCTGAGGTCACGAGGCAAATTGGTTACAGTGATCAACCAGAGCGAAACGCCGACCTATTATGCTTTCATGAACTCCCTCTTCCCAATCGACACATTTGTTCCCGAGAAACACGTCCGTACGATTGTCGAAGCCGGGGCCTTTATCGCGCTCGATTCAAATTCACCGAAGCGTTTTCACGCCTTGGAAGAGCCGCTGTCTAAGAGTTCCGCGTACAAGATCTGCATCGATCATCACCTCGACCGCGAACCGTTCGCGGACCTCTACGTCATTGACGAATCCGCAAGCGCCACCGGAGAGATCATTTTTAATCTGTTGAAATACCTGGATGCAAAAGCCATCACACCTCCCATCGCTGAAGCGCTCTACGCGGCGATCATGACAGACACCGGCTCATTCAGATTTCCAAAAACCGATCCGGAAACTCACCGAACCGTCGCCGAGTTGCTGGAATGCGGGGCAGACCCTACGAGCATTTATCAGAAAATCTTTGAAGAGGGTTCAGCCGGTCGTTTAAAACTTCTCGGACGTGCCCTCGATTCACTGACGCTCTGGCACGACGGCGCCGTCGCGTCGATCACCCTCCGTCGCGCTGATTTTGACGACACCGGCACCTCCGACGAAGACACGGACAACATGATCAACTACACGCTCAGCATCGGCGGCGTAAAGGTCGGGCTGATGTTCACGGAGATGCACAACTGCGTCAAAGTGAGCTTCAGATCCAAGGGAAGTATCCCCATCAACCAACTCGCGAAAGAGTTCCGCGGCAATGGCCACATGAACGCGGCCGGAGCGAGAATATTCGATACGCCGCTTGGCGACGTCGTCACGAGGGTCGTGGCGCGCGCAGCGGCTTATGCACGATAAGGGAATTGAGGAGTGATCATGGACGTAAAATGTGAACTGAAATCGATTTCAGAGAACAAATCGGACGCCATTGCGCTTTTCGTTATTCAGGACAAAGACGGCGTTCCCCAGGAATCCGAGGGGCTCGAAAAATCTCTCCAGAATAAACTCCATACGGCGATATCGCTGAAAGATTTTTCCGCGAAAGAAGGTGAGTTGTTCTCGCTGTATACGGAAAAAGCGATCCTGGCCCCTCGCCTCCTTGTCATCGGTTTAGGCAAGTCAGAACAGTTGTCTGTTGAGAGAATTCGGAGAGCCTCCGCGAAAGCCGCAAAAACTGCCGAGACGATGAATGTCCGCTCTCTTGGCATCGAATTTCCTGCCTCGATCCTCACGGGGCAATCAATCAGTTTTTCTCCTGCCTATGCAGCGGCAGGAATTGTCGAAGGGGCAATG
>CAYYHS010000204.1:0-5432 GCA_964471785.1 uncultured Chitinophagaceae bacterium | reverse complement strand
AGACGACGAACGAGTTCGGCATGTTGATGGTGAGAAATGGAGACGCTGACGGACTTATCTCCGGTCTGACCCAGCATTACCCGGACACCGTCCGGCCTGCGCTTCAGATCATCGGTACAAGAGACGGAGTCCGCAGGATTGCCGGATTGTATATGCTGGTGTTCAAAAACCAAACCCTTTTCATTGCCGATGCGACAGTGAACATCGATCCCTCAGCCGAGGATCTTGCCGAGATTGCAATCATGACCGCGGAACGAGTGAAGCGTATCGACATCGTCCCGAGGATCGCTATGCTTTCATTCAGCAATTTTGGAAGCACGCAGCATCCCCTCACGGAAAAGGTGCGCAAGGCAACGGAGCTCATCCGACAGCGAGCGCCGGAGCTTATCGTCGACGGAGAAATGATGGCAGATACGGCAATGAGCTCGGAGATGCTGAACGAGCTCTACCCGTTCAGCACGTTGAAGGAGCCGGCAAACGTCTTAATATGTCCTGACCTTACCTCGGCAAACATCGCTTACAAGCTGTTGTCGAGAGTTGGCGGCGCTTCCGCGATCGGTCCAATACTACTGGGCATTCGCAAACCGGTCTACCTTCTCACACCCGGAGTTGAGGTGAACGACATCGTGAATATCTCGGCAATGGCTGTTTTCGCATCGCAGCGCGATGTGCCGTAGGTCGATTTCAGAATCGCCATCTTAAACCTATTTCTGTTCCAGGATTGACAGCCTGCTGCAACGTTGGGCAGCATCTTGGGGATTAAACTGCCTAACTGGTTATGTGTCAAATGTATACGACGATTTCTACAACAACATTCGGTGAGTGAAGAAACATGAAAAACAGGCTCGTTCTTATCGTTATTCTCTCGGTTGTGGTCTTAGGAGCCGGAGGATTCTTCTTTTTCAGCAATGGTTCCGCGGCAGACGTGAACTTCAGGTTCGACAAGGTATCGCGTGGAGATATTCAGGTGGTCGTTACTGCAACCGGTACATTGAGTGCAGATACGACAGTTCAAGTTGGCACTCAGGTCTCCGGCACAATCACTAAACTGTACGTCGATTTCAACAGCAAGGTTAAGAAGAATCAGATTGTGGCTCTCATCGACCCGACGTTTTTGGCGTCGGCCGTTGAGGATGCCGAAGCTAATTTACAGAAGGCGAAAGCGCAGGCAAATCAGGCGAAGCGGGCGTTCGACCGCACGAAGGCGTTGATGGCGAAGAGTCTGGCAGCCCAGTCGGACTACGACGTGGCGATTACGACGTATGAATCCGACGCCGCCGCTCAGAAGCAGGCGCAGTCTGAACTCGACCGCGCAGTCATTAACCTGAAATATGCCACAATCAGGTCGCCGATTGACGGAGTCGTTATTTCACGCTCTGTCGATGTCGGACAGACGGTGGCAGCGAGTTTTTCGGCGCCGGTAATCTTCACGATCGCCAACGACTTGAGTAAAATGCAGGTGCAGGCTGATGTCGATGAAGCAGACATTGGTAAAGTCCAGCTTGGCCAAGAGGTGACGTTTACCGTCGATGCATACGCCGAACAGATTTTTCATGGTACGGTGTCGCAGATTCGATTAGCTCCCGTTACGGTCCAAAATGTCGTCAACTACGTGGTCATTATCGACGTCCCCAACCCGGAATTGAAACTTATGCCAGGCATGACGGCGACCGTGACAATACTCGTATCAAAGAAAGAAGGAGTACTGAAAGTCCCGACCATTGCGCTTCGATTTCAACCCCCGCAGGAGATGATAGAAGTCCGAAAAGATTCCGCCAGTGGAGGAGACGACTCCGCACGGGCTGAACGCAGGCGTCAATTCATGGCTCAAGGAGGCGGCACGGGAGGCGCAACGCAGCGGCCAAACGGCGGACCGACGCGGCTTTGGATCCTTACGAAGGACAAGAAGCTGACTTCGATCTTTATCCGTCCAGGAATGTCCGACGGGACCTTTACCGAAATCGCACGGGGCAAAGTTGAAGATGGTCAGGAAGTTGTTGTAGGAATACTCTCACAAAAGCCGAATGGCGCCGCAACCCCGCTCGGCGGTGGTCAGAGGATGAGGTTCTAGTATGCCGCACGATGGTGCCATCATAGAAGTCAAACATGTCATCAAAACTTACGTTATGGGGGATGTGGAAGTACACGCACTTCGTGGAGTTTCGCTTTCTGTGAACCGGGGTGAGTTTGTAGCGATCATGGGTGCGTCCGGGTCTGGGAAATCCACTTTTATGAATATAGCAGGATGCCTCGACGTTCCCACAAAGGGAGATTATTTTTTGGACAGCGTCAGCGTGGCGGGTCTCGACCGAGACAAACTTGCGCGTATCCGGAACGAGAAGATAGGTTTCGTATTCCAGGGATTCAACTTGCTTTCGCGCACTTCGGCGTTGGAAAATGTCGAACTCCCGATGTTCTACCGGTCGGTGTCGAACAAAGCTCGCAAAGAAAAAGCGATGGAAGCGCTGCGGATCGTCGGGCTCGGAGATCGGTACGAACACATGCCTAATCAGCTTTCCGGCGGCCAGCAGCAACGTGTTGCCATTGCGCGCGCGTTAGTTAACGATCCTTCAATTATCCTCGCAGACGAACCTACCGGTAATCTCGACAGCAGGACTAGTGTGGAAGTCATGGAGATCTTTCAGCAGTTGAACGAGAAGGGCATCACGATTATGCTCGTTACTCACGAGTCGGACATTGCGGAGTACGCAAAACGCAACGTTGTGTTTAAGGATGGGAGAGTGAAGAAGGACTTTGCAGTTGCGAACCGACGTGTGGCGAAAGAACAGCTTGAACTGATGCCAGTCTCGGTGGACGACGATGAGGAACAAGCCGCATGAACGTACTTAATATCCTGAAAGTATCGATGCGTTCGCTGGGCCGGAACAAGCTCCGCTCGTTTCTCACGATGCTGGGAATTATCATCGGTGTCGGCGCCGTGATTGCGATGATGGCTGTCGGCGAGGGGGCGGAGTTCAATATCAAACAGCAGATCGCGTCGCTCGGTACCAATGTTCTTTTGATATTTCCGGGATCGCTCAACCAGGGGGGCGTCCGCACAGGTACGGGTTCCGTCACCACTATGAATGCCGACGATCTTACGGCCATCCAGACGCAATGTCCTTCCGTTCAGATGGCGGCTCCCGTGATCGGCACTGGAGGGCAATTAATCTATGGCCAGCAGAATTGGGGGACCCGCATTACCGGGTCCAATCCTGAATATTTCGATATCAGAAGCTGGCCGTTGGCGAACGGGCAGTATTTTACCGAGGCCGATGTAAGGAGTGCGACAAAAGTGTGCGTTCTCGGCCAGACCGTCGTCGACAATCTCTTCAAGGGCTCCGATCCTGTCGGCACAGTCATCCGGGTGAAGAGCATGCCGTTTAAGGTTGTCGGCGTGTTGTCGCCGAAAGGGCAATCGGCCCAGGGTCAGGACCAGGATGACATCGTCGTGGCACCGTACACGACCGTGCAAAAGAAAATGATGGGGGTGACGTACCTCGGCATTATCATGGCATCGGCCGTGAGCGAGGCGGCGATGGATGATGCACAGAATCAAATCACCCAGCTCATCCGCGTGCGCCACAAGATTCAACCGTGGGAGGACAACGATTTCACTGTGAGGAGCCAAACTGAAATTGCCAACGCAGCATCGGCCACGACCAAAGTTCTCACAATCCTTCTTGCTTCAATCGCATCTATTTCGCTCCTCGTCGGGGGCATTGGGATCATGAACATCATGCTGGTCTCGGTTACCGAACGAACGCGGGAAATCGGCATCCGCATGTCCATCGGCGCCCGGGGCAGGGATATTCTCTTTCAGTTTCTCGTCGAAGCGTTCGTCTTAAGCATGGCTGGAGGGTTGATCGGCGTTATCCTCGGAGTCGGAAGTTCAACCCTTATATCAAAGCTGGCGGGTTGGCCAACGCTTGTTGCGCCGACTGCCGTGGGGCTCGCTTTCCTTTTTGCTGCTGCCGTGGGGATTTTTTTCGGCTTCTACCCCGCGCGAAAAGCAGCTATGTTGAATCCGATAGACGCTTTGCGTTACGAATGACCCTGTTTTGCCTCCCCGGGGACGCCGTTCCGTTTCTCCTTAAGGGGATTCTTTCCGCAATACACACCGTGTGTTTTTTATCTCTTGACATCTTTGAGAAAAATATTACATTGTGCGTGGACTCAGATGCCTCCTCCAAATACAAATACTCCAAACCAGAACGAACTGCTTCGCGCGTACGTTCTTGAGCGCGATCATCTTCGTTGCCAATGGCCCGGCTGCGGTGTACACACGGCGCCTGAAGTTCTGTTCATCGTCGAGAACGGTTTGAATCAGGAGAACGGCCAACGGTATCAAAACGGGGTGACTTTGTGCCGCAAGCATATGGATATGGTGATGATGCATGAAAAGACTTTCGCTCCCTTGATTTATGACCTCATCCAGCTGGTGGAATTTGAGAACGAGCTCAGCATCACCGAGCGAACCGTCAAAGGAATTTTGGGGGAATAGATTCATCCTGCCTTGTATAGACCGCTCACCATCTTTATCCGTGACCCTTTACATCTTGATCGATGTTGCTTCTTTCTCTGGCATCAGAGAAAGAAGATGATGATATGCCTTTCTTCCAAACCTAATCACAAGACCGCCGCGTTCTTGAATAAGAACAACATATTAAGTATTTTAGCCCAGGGGTGACCACGATACCAAGCGCAAACCCAAAGGAACGTTAAATGCACATTTCACAAGTGCTAAAAGAGAACCATCCTTCACTGAGTTTTGAATTTTTCCCGCCGAAGAACGAAGATGCGGCGTCGAATCTTTTTAGCACTATCATAGACCTGACACCGCTCAAACCTTCCTATGTGAGCGTTACGTACGGTGCGGGAGGATCGACACGATCGCTTACGCACGACCTGGTCGTGAAGCTGCAAAAGGAAACAAACCTCACCATCGTCTCCCATCTCACATGCATCGGTTCCACGCAGAGTGAGATCGAAGAGATTCTTACAAAGTACCAGGCGAGCGGAATTGAAAACGTCATGGCTCTCCGGGGTGACCCAACGAGGGGAACTGAGAATTTTGTTCCTGTGAAAGACGGGTTTTCGCATGCCGGAGAGCTTGTCGCATTTATTAGGAAGCATTTCCCGGCGATGGGAGTCGGTGTGGCGGGTTTTCCGGAGGGACATCCGGATACACCGAACAGATTGAAAGAAATGGACTTCCTGAAAGCCAAGGTGGATGAGGGGGCCGATTTCATTTGCACCCAGCTCCTTTTCGACAACAGCGACTTCTATGATTTTTGTGAGCGTGCAGAACTTGCCGGGATCAGGGTTCCCATCATCGCTGGGATCATGCCGGTGACCTCAAGAAAAGGTCTGGCGCGCATGGCCGAGCTTGCCTTGGGCGTGCATTTCCCGGCGAAACTTTTGCGGGCGCT
>CAYYHS010000203.1:0-5445 GCA_964471785.1 uncultured Chitinophagaceae bacterium | reverse complement strand
ACTTTAGAACGGAATAAACCCATCCTTGAACTCCTGCACTTTAGTTCTCTTCACAACGGATGAAAGGAAACTAGGTTTCGTCGGCTCGATCTAGAGCATTAATAAAAATAGTAATGACAGGCAATCTGCGGCATTGGGGAGATATCGCCGTTGGAGAAATAGACGAAGACTCCTTCGAGCGAAAGGTTTACAGTCGTTGCGACGTTTAGCTCGCCCCCCACTCCAACACCCAGCCGAAACGGACCGGCAAAAGTATTTCCGCCGGTCCCGCTGTAAAAATAGCTTACCGACGGGCCGAAGAAGAGGCGCGTTTTGCTGGCTCGAACGAGGTCGTATTGAAATTCAGCTCCGATGGAAGAAGATGTCTTATCCCCCGACTTGATAATGCCTCCCACAATCTGGAAAGATATCTTCGAAGGAAGATGATCACGGAAACTGATACCGATTCCTGAAGCCGGGCCTGCAGAGATACCAAGACCGTAGACATTCTTCCCAAGGTCTTCTGCCCTTTGATTTCCCTGGACACTTACCTGAGACAACATCTGTGTCGAGGCAGCCACAATGGCGATGAGAATAATTGAAAGCTTTGATTTCACTCTAACCTCCGGAAGCTTAAACATTTGTCGTGAGCCAGCGGTACATTTCCTTCAGGTTCGGACGCTTGCCGGTAATGAGAATTCCGATTCTGAATATTTTCGAAGCAACCCACATCATGCCGAAAATCGACGCAATGAGCGTCACGAGCGAAAGAACAATCTCCCAGGCGTCCGGCGCTTGAATAGAAAGTCTTAGCGCCATCATCGTGGGCGTGAGGAGCGGAATCTGCGACAGGATTTTGACCATTGTCGAATCCGGGTTCTGCATTGCCGGAACCGCCAGCGCGATGGGAGACATCACCAGGAGCGTCGTATATGCGGTCATCTGCTGAGCTTCTTGTTCCGTCGAACAGGGCGCGCCGGCTGCGACAAAAATTGCAACGTAGAGCAAATAGCCGAGTACAAAAAAGAGAAGGAGAAGGGCGATGTGGTCGAAAGATACAAACGGGGTTTTCATCGTGAAATTCACACCGACGAGAATCAGCAGCCAGAACGCAATCGTCGTAAGACCGAGAAGCGATAGTCCGCCGATTTTCCCCGTCAGCAATTCTCTTGATGTGCAGGACGACATCAGCACTTCGACGATCCGGTTGGACTTCTCTTCAACGAGGCTGCGTATCAGCATCTGTCCCGTGGTCATAATGAGCGTGAAGAGCATCATGATGAAGATATAGCCCGAGATGAACGTCTCCAGGAAACCGGATTCCTTCTCTTCTCCTTTGGATGAGACTTTGATCGTCTTTACATCAACATCGGTCATAAGACCTCTGATGACCTTTGCGTCGTAGCCCTTCCCCTCGAGCCTCTTTTCAACAATAATGTCCTCCAGGATTTTCGAGAACCGTTCCTGGTCGCGGATGTTGCCGACATTCTCCGAGCGATACTCGATTTTGCCGCTGTCCATAACGCTGGAAGGAATAAGAAAATATCCTTCAATCTCATTCCCCAGGATCTTCCCAGTGGCAAGCATTTTGAGGTGCTCGCGCGACCGGTCATCGTCCGTGATATTAACGAGCCGGTAGTTTGCCGAGCTATCCTGCAGCTTGTACTTGGTGATGTGATTTTCAAGCGATGGAAGCAGAGAATTTGTCTCATCAATCACGCCGATATTGCGCGTCTTTTCGTCGGCCTTTGATGCAAGCAAGCTCGGGACGACCGTGAAAAAAGAAATAATCACCGGCATCATAAAAAGACCGATGATGAACGCCTTTGTCTTCACTCGTTCAATGAACTCCCATTTCGCAACCTGGAAAGCTTTACTTAGCATCGTCAGCCTCCTTTGCCCGGCCCAGCAGTTCGGCGGTAACGGTCTTCCGTGCCCGCATGTAACGAACAAACGAGAATAAGGTCCCGGCCCCTAACAGGAGAGAACCATTCCAATTTGAATCTCCCTTCTTTAAGGTCATCACCGTTACCACCAGCGTTGCTACCAGCAGGATGACAAAAGAGAACATGACATTTCGAACGCGCTTGTCGGCGGAAACGCTCGTCGGACTGGAGACGCTCGGCCGATGACCTTCGGGGGGCTTCGCGTTTTCATCGGGAATCCCGACGACATCTAAGAAGATGGAATTTAGCGAGGGTTCGACAAATTCAAACTTTCGAATTTCAAGCTTCGAAGAAACGGCAGACAATAATTCACGTGACGAGATGTTTCCGTTCAACTGCAGCTCGGCATAATTCTCGTAGATGGTCGCGTTCTTTACGGATGGAAGCCCCGAAATAAAGGAGCCATCTCCCACATATTCGATATGGACGGAATTCTTTCCGAATTTCTGTTTTACTTCTTTCAGACTTCCTTCGAGCACGATGTTCCCGCGATTGATGAGGCAAATTTCATCGCACAGCTTCTCGGCGGAATCCATCTGATGGGTAGAAAAAATGATCGCTTTCCCCTGTTGTTTCAGCTCCTGCAGAATATCCTTCAGGACAATTTGATTAACCGGGTCCAATCCGGAGAAGGGCTCGTCGAGTACAACGTAGTCCGGGTCGTGAAGAATCGCAGTAATAAACTGAACCTTTTGCTGATTGCCCTTCGAAAGCTCTTCCACCTTCCTTTTGGCATATGCTTCAAGTTCAAAGCGCCGAAGCCAATCGAGCGCCTTTCGTTTGGCCGCACCCGCGGCAACACCCCGCAAGCTGGCGAAATAGACGATGGTGTCGAGAAGCTTATTCTTCTTGTAGAGGCCTCTTTCTTCAGGAAGGTATCCGATTCTGTCCTGGATTCCGCGGCTGAAGGATGCACCGCCAAAGGTCACTGTTCCGCGATCCGGCGAGATGATATTTAAAATCATCCTGATCGAAGTCGATTTCCCGGCGCCATTTGGACCGATCAGCCCAAAAATTTTCCCGCGCTCGACTTCCAACGAAACATCGTCAACGGCCAGAACAGATTCATACTGTTTGCGGAGATGCTCTGCTTTAATCATAGAGAAGCCCTGATAGTCCGATCCTTACGGGGTTAACCGATAAATCATACGAGCAAATGGAATTGTCTCGCGGACATGGTCGAGTCCGCAGATCCAGGAAACGGTCCGTTCCACTCCGAGCCCAAATCCAGCGTGTGGAACTGATCCATAGCGACGCAAGTCCAGGTACCACTCGAATGCCTCCTGAGGAAGATTGTGTTCCTTCAGGCGGGCGAGCAACGTCTCATAATCGTCTTCGCGCTGACTTCCTCCGATTATTTCTCCATACCCTTCCGGAGCCAATACATCGACCGCAAGGGCCAACTTCTCGTTCTTTGGATCGCGCTTCATGTAAAACGCTTTCACAATCGAAGGATATCGGTGAACCATCACCGGACGATCGAACTGCTCCGATATAACCGTTTCGTCGGTTCCGCCGAGATCGTTCCCCCACTCGAATGGGATTCCCTTCTTATGAAGAATTTCTACCGCTTCATCATACGTTATTCTGGGAAGAGGCCGCTTAACGTTCTCTAAGAACTTCGTGTTACGTTCCAGCGTTTTCAATTCGGGCATCCGGTTTTTCAGGACATTTGTGACGATATGCTCAAGGAATTCCTCGGCCAGATCCATATCGTCATCCAGGTCATTGAATGCAACCTCCGGCTCGACCATCCAGAATTCGGTAAGATGGCGCCGGGTTTTCGACTTCTCAGCGCGAAATGTCGGTCCAAAAACGTAGACCTTTCCGAATGCCATCGCACCCGCCTCGCCGTATAGCTGACCCGATTGAGTTAAATAGGCTTTGCCTAGGTCAAAGTACTCTGTTTCGAACAGTGTGCTTGTTCCTTCGCACGCTGCCGGAGTAAAGATAGGGGCGTCGAGAAGGAGAAATCCCCGGCTGTCAAAGAATTCGCGGATCGACCGAATAATTTCGTGGCGGATCCGGAGGATCGCATGTTGACGAGCCGACCGAAGCCAGAGATGACGCCGATCCATGAGGAATTCGACTCCATGTTCCTTCGGCGTTATAGGATACTCCTTGGCAATGGAAATAGTTTCAAGATTGGAGACGTCCATCTCGAACCCGCCCGGCGCACGGTCTTCTTTTCGAATGGTCCCCGTAACACGGAGGGAACTCTCCTGGGTTAGCTCTTCAAATCGGTTAAAGATCTCCTCGCTGACATTTGACTTGACAATCACTGCCTGCATCAACCCCGTCCCATCGCGGACAACGATAAAGCGTATTTTTCCGCTTGACCTCTTGGTATAGACCCAGCCCGAAATCGAGACCAACTCACCGACATGATGCGCAAGATTTTCAACATAGATTCTGGAACTCATGAGGGAATGATATCCTTTCAAAAAATACGGCAAAATATACGAAATATAGAGCACATCCACAAACGTGTAATGTTACAGTTTGGAAAAACATACGACATTTTTACACTTAGCTGATGCCACGATCCTCCTTGACACACCCCCAACCCCTCTTCCTCTCACACAAGCTTACGCACAGAGGGGGAGGAACACAATGATAAGCCCCCCTCTGTGTTCAGCGTGTGTGGTGGCGAGAGGGGATTTGGTGGTATGATGTTCGATGCTTTGATCGTGAGTCTTGATTGTCTGCCGGTAAAATGCAGCACATCCACAAACGCGAAATCCCGCACGCGGCGGGATTTTACAAATAAAAAGTCGAATTAGATTCCAAAGGCTACTTAGCTCATCTCCAACATCCTTTGAATCGGCCTCAAAGCACCCTGGATCAAGTCTGGAGACATCGTG
The DNA here is from genome assembly GCA_964471785.1 of uncultured Chitinophagaceae bacterium. Lineage (GTDB taxonomy): Bacteria > Bacteroidota > Ignavibacteria > UBA10030 > UBA8401 > JAGVPT01. The sequence goes on along the minus strand of CAYYHS010000203.1, from coordinate 656 downwards.
ATCTCGGGAGTCTTGTTCTTCATGCAGAGGTACAGCTTTTCCATCGTATTGCGCTTCATGTGGGGACATTCGTTGCAGGCGCAATTTGCGTCGGGGGGCGCAGGAATGAACTCTTTCTCCGGGGCACTCTTTTTCATCTGATGGATGATTCCTGCTTCTGTCGCAACGATAAACTTTCTCCGTCCGCTCGATTGAACATACTTCAGCAACGCGCTCGTTGAGCCGATAAATACTGCCCGTTCCAAGAGCGGGGCTTCACACTCCGGATGAGCAATCAATGCGGCATCCGGATGTTCCAGCTGCAACGCGATGATTTTCTTTTCGCTGAATGTCTCGTGAACGATGCAGCTCCCATTCCACAAAAGCATGTCTCGTCCGGTTTTCTTGGCGAGGTAGGCGCCGAGATTTCTGTCAGGAGAAAATAGTATCGGCGTATCTTTGGGGATTTGATTGATGATCTTCTCCGCGCTGCTCGAAGTGCAAATGATGTCGCTGAGCGCCTTAACCTCCGCGGTGCAATTAATGTAAGTGATCGCGACATGGTTCGGATGTATTTCACGAAATTTCTTGAAATCCACGGCGGGACAGCTCTCTGCCAGCGAACAACCGGCTTCAAGGTCTGGAAGGAGAACCAGTTTTTCCGGGTTCAAAATTTT
>CAYYHS010000202.1:0-5461 GCA_964471785.1 uncultured Chitinophagaceae bacterium | reverse complement strand
ACTTATTTAGTAAGTTGAAACGCATCATGGATTGCTTGAACTGCTTTGTACACTTCGGGCTGCTCGACCACGAGTGAGATGTTGAGCTCGGATGAACCCTGGGCGATCGCCACGATGTTGACGTCCGCATTCGCGACAGCCGAAAATGTTTTACCGGCTACGCCGCGCATTCCCCTCATCCCTTCACCAACAACGGCAACAATGGAGACCTTGTCATGGACATTAATCTCGTCGACTATTTTCTTGGCCATATCAACTTCAAACTCACTCTGAAGTTCTTTGACCGCCTTGCCGCAATCCTTTTGAGGGACAACGAAGCAGACGTTGTGTTCCGATGATGCCTGGGAGATCATCATCACGTTGACACGCACTCGTGCGAGGGCTGAAAAGATTCTTGCCGAGATTCCGGGAACTCCCACCATCCCATTCCCTTCGATCGAGACCAGGCTCAGGTTATCGATTGATGTAACGTTTTTTACAACTCTCGCAGCCGAGTCGGTGGTGCGGCTAATCAATGTTCCCGGGTGCGATGGATTGAACGTATTTTTTATTCTGATGGGAATATTTTTTTCGATTGCCGGCATCATTGTCTTGGGGTGGATGACCTTCGCACCAAAATAGGACATTTCAGCCGCTTCACGATACGAAATCTGAGCCAATACGGTCGCCCCTTTTACGTGCCGTGGATCGGCAGTCATTACGCCATCGACATCTGTCCAGATCCAGATCTCGCTGCTGTCGATCGCAGCGCCGATGATCGATCCGGTAAAGTCAGACCCGCTCCGGCCCAGTGTCGTTGTCAAGCCGTCCTCCGTGCTTCCGATGAAGCCGGTCACGACTGGTACAATATTCTTTTCCACCATCGGCAGAATCGTCTTCCTTACATTCTCATTCGTCACTGAAAAATCGACCGCCGCCTCTCCAAAATGAGCGTCGGTGCGGATGAGCGTTCTCGCATCGACAAACTCTGCTGCAACATCGTGATCGCAAAATACGGCCGCCAGCTGCAGGCAGGACATAATTTCACCGAACGAAGCAATCGCATCGAGGGAGCGTACGCTGAGCTCTTTCAAGAGGCCGACGCCACGGTAGAGGTTCGACAATTCATCAATGAGTTGTGCATGGCGATGGATCAGTTCTTTGTGTCGTCCCGCGTGTTTTAAGAGCGTGTTCGCGACATTGAGGTGTTTCTCCTTCAACACGTCAATGTTTTTCTTCACCCGCTCGGTCTCCCGGTGAACGGCGAGCTCTGCCGTTTCGAGAAGGGTGTTCGTCACCCCGGCCATCGCTGAGGCAACAACAACCGGCCGCTGCGGCAAATAGGAGTGAACGATCGAAGCAACTTCTTGAAGCCGTTGAATGTCCCCGACGGATGTTCCGCCGAATTTCATTGTGAGCATAATGGAAAGTCCTAAAATGAAAAAGCCTCGAGTGTTCTTCGAGGCTTCGTGACGTTGACGGGATGGTCAGACCCACGAGAGCGCTCGGACGCCTGGCGTCGTGTGCGTGGTCGTAGTTTTTGTCGATACTGTGGTCATGTTTGAACAATAGCGGAACAAAGCCGTTCCGCCATCTCCTTCGTCCCTATACGTTTTGAATTTTCTGTGACAATATCGGGAGTTCGATACCCATTATCAAGCACTTTTTGGATCGCGCTTTCAATATCGTCTGCTTCTCGCTGGAGGTCGAACGAATAACGGAGCATCATCGCAACAGAAGCGACAGTGGCGATCGGATTTGCCTTGTCCTGTCCGGCAATGTCGGGGGCACTCCCGTGTACCGGCTCATAGAGTGCGACTTTGCCGCCGAGGCTTGCCGACGCCAGCATTCCAATCGAGCCGGTCAGCATCGCCGCTTCATCGCTCAGGATGTCGCCAAACATATTCTCCGTGACGATGACGTCGAACTGTCGCGGATTGCGGACGAGCTGCATCGCGCAATTATCCACGTACATATGCGAGAGCTCGATCTCCGGGTAATCTTTCGCCATCGCAATGACAGTTTTTCTCCAAAGCTGCGAGGTCTCCAGTATGTTCGCTTTATCGACAGAACAAAGTTTCTTTTTTCGTTTCTGGGCAATCTCGAACGCCGTCTTCGCAATACGCCGGATCTCGGACTCGGAATAGACAAGGGTATTTGTCGCGACGCTTTCGCCGTTCTGCAACTCGATGCCGCGCGGAGTCCCGAAATATATCCCCCCCGTCAGCTCGCGGACCACAACAATATCAACTCCTTCAACCACCTCGCGCTTAAGAGCAGACGCACCAAGAAGTGCAGAATATATTTTTGCGGGACGGATGTTCGCATAGAGCCCCAAATTCTTTCTCAGCCCAAGTAACGCCTGTTCTGGTTTCAAATGCGGCGGGTTGTTGTCCCACTTCGGACCGCCTACTGCACCCAGTAGAACGGCATCGCTCGCTCGACAGCTTGCCAGCGTCTCTGCCGGCAAAGGCACGCCGGCAGCATCCAGTGCCGCCCCCCCCGCAAGCACCTCTTTTCTCTTGAACTCATGTCCATATTTTTTGGAGATGGCCTCTAAGACTTGTATCGCTCCAGCAATGACCTCCCTGCCAATTCCATCTCCCGGAATTACCGTGATAGTATACAATTATTCTCTCTTTCGATGTTTGTTGTGCAGTATTCCTTTATCGTTAACTTTTCATTTTTCATTTTAACTTTGCACTTTCCACTTTTCACTTTGCCCCTATTTATTGATCATCTCGCTCAATTCCTTCGACCGTTTCGTTGCCGTTGTCACTGCGTTGATCAACATCGAACGCAGTCCGTGCGACTCCAGCTCGTGGACCGCATTGATAGCGGTCCCGCCGGGTGTCGTTACCTGATCTCGAAGAATTGCGGGATGGAGGTTTGACTCCTTCACAAGCTTTGCAGACCCGAGGACAGTCTGGACTGCCAGCTTTGTGGCCACATCGCGCGGAAGTCCCATCTTCACGCCACCGTCGATAAGCGCTTCGATGACCATGTAAATGTACGCGGGACCGCTGCCGCTAAGACCGGTCACTGCGTCGAGCTGCGACTCATCCACCACCACCACTTCACCCACCGCTTCGAAGATTGAAATCGCGATACGCTGGTGTTCCTCGGTCACAAAACGGCCGAAGGAAACCGCAGTGGCTCCCTCGTCGACGGTTGATGCAATGTTCGGCATCGCACGCACGATCGGGTTGTTTTTCCCGATTCGCTGCGAGATGGAATCGATCGTCACCCCGGCCGCGATCGAGATGAGCAACTGGTCGTCGCGCAGTGTCTCCTTGATCTCATCAAGCACCTGCCCTATGGTATATGGCTTGACACAAAGCATGATAATGTCCGCAAATTGTGCGGCGTGAACATTATCGAGCGTCTGGTTGATCTTCCATTTCGACCCAAGTTTCTCGAGCTTCGCCGAGTGTGTACCGCTCGCGATGATTTTATCGTGCGGGGCGATTTTGGCGTTGAGAATTCCGCGAAGCAGCGATGTTCCCATGTTCCCCGCGCCGATGATCGCGATGGCCCGGTTGAGGCTGACCTTCTCTCCTCGGGTTGATGCTTCTTCGTTGGTAACGAATGTCCGATCTTTTTTTTCTTCCACCTTATCGCTCCTTCAGCATTCCTGATTGTCGTGCATAAGAAAAAATACCGCCAGCGCGGAGAATTCCCTCAATGTCGCCGAGCGGATTAAGTTGATAGACGGTCTGCCGGGTTTTGTTCGTCAATATTCCCTTTGAAGTATCAAGCGACACTTCATCGCCTGTCTCGATCTCTTTATAAAGATGCTTGCTGGTTTCGAACGGAGCAACAAAGCCGCCGTCGATGGAATTCCGGTAAAAGATCCGTGCATACGATTCCGCCACCACCGCCTCGATGCCGGCAATGTTCAGTGCGACGGGCGCATGCTCGCGGGACGATCCGCAGCCGAAGTTCTTTCCGCCGATGATAATCGCATAGTCGGATTGCCATCTCCCCTCCTTCATGAACGGAATATTTCCGGCAGGAAGCCCGGAGTTTTCGATTGGTACCCCCGAAAGTGCAAACCTCCCAAAATTCTTTTTTTCTTCCGGGTCGTCAAGCTTGTAGACCAGATGCACTGCCGGGATAATCTGGTCGGTATCGATATCGTTTCCCAGAACGAACGCCTTGCCGCTTATAAGGTTTTTCATGTCAGTAATATGGTTAGTAGGTGGATAATTAATCAACAAAGGAAAAACCGCTAATCCGCGAAGCACGCCAAGAACCTCGATCCAACTCTACTATAACGTGTTTCCATTCTTTCCTTCGCGCTCTTTGCGTCTTCGCGGTTTGTTCTAAACATTTTTATGATGCCGAAAGCAATTCGTTGTATGATCGTCTACCATCCCAACCGCCTGCATGAAAGCATAACAAATCGTCGACCCGACAAAACTGAAGCCCCGTTTCTTCAAATCTTTGCTCATCGCATCTGACTCCGGCGTTTTCGGAAGGATTCTCTTCAAGTCTGTCGGGCTGCTGCGCTTCGTTCGGCCGCCAACGAATTGCCAGACATACTTGTCGAAACTGCCGAACTCCTTTTGAACCGCCAGGCATGCCCGTGCATTCTGAACGGCAGCAGCAATCTTCAGCCTGTTTCGGACGATTCCTTCATTGGCAAGGAGGGATTTGATTTTCTTCCTGTCGTAACGTGCTATTTTCTTTGGATCGAACTTGTCGAATGCCTTTCTGTAATTCTCCCGTTTCCGCAAAATCGTTATCCAGCTTAATCCAGCTTGCGCGCCTTCGAGGATAAGCATTTCAAACAACCGCCGGTCGTCATGCACAGGAATCCCCCACTCTTCGTCATGGTATGCGACGTAGAGCGGATCTGTTCCGGGCCAGGCGCAGCGTTCTTTCATGGCCGGTTCTTTTTCTGGATGATCGCGTCGGCTTCGATCTCGATCAATATCTCCGGTGAGATGAGTCCTTTCACCTCCACCATTGTCGCTGCCGGCCGAATGTCGTTGAAGAATTCTCCGTGCGCTTTGCCCACTTTCTCCCAATCGCCAATGTCCACAACAAACATTCTCGTCCGAACTACATCCTCCAGGCTTGCCCCTGCTTTTTTCAAAGCCAATTCGATGTTCCTGATAGCCTGGACGGTTTGCAGGTACACATCTCCAACGCCGACAATCTCCCCTTTCACATCGGTTGCTGTTGTACCGGATACGAAGATCATCTCTCCAGCCTTTACCGCTCTCGAATAACCAACGACCGGTTCCCACGAAGTCCCGCTCGAGATATTCTTCCGTTTCATTGGTTACTCCAGTAGCTTCGGATGTTTCAAATGAAAATTGGTGGCATCCTGATACTGCTTCGCAACGGCGAGCAGCGTCGCTTCATCAAATAACTTGCCGAGAAATGTGATGCTCGTTGGAGTCCCTTCCTTCGAGAATCCGTTCGGCACGACAACGCACGGGTGCCCGGTCAGATTTGTCAGCAGCGAGTTGTC
>CAYYHS010000201.1:0-5476 GCA_964471785.1 uncultured Chitinophagaceae bacterium | reverse complement strand
TTGGTAGGTGTATGAAAATGTGGCAGGGGTATTCCACACGAGTGAAGTAAAAGAGAGCTTCCAGGACTGACTGCTGATTTCGAGATTGGAAAACTCGCCGAAAGATTGTCCATCGTCGACGAGAGTCCCGGAGATTCTCTTTTCATCCACCCAATGTTCGACTGCAAGAGTGGATGTAGCCGAAGCGCGACACTCGAGACCCGCTGTGATGCCAAACGATCTATCGCGGGAAGAAAAGGAAAAGGCAGATGCCAGGTTACCGTGGTCTCCTTTAAGATTCTCAACCCGGATCATGCCAGTCAAGTCCTCGAAGGGCCGGGCGATCACAGAAACACTCTGAATAGATGATGTATAGATTTCATTGATAGGGAGTGCATCGCTTTGATAGGCAACTGCTGCGGCGAGGGTGTGCGGCTGAGCATCCCACGATCCTATACATTCAAGCGCTGGACCGAACGGGGAAAATGATACGGCAACAGAGTAGCCGGGAAAAAGTGAACGTTGATGCGAGAGAATGGTGCCGGATACGCCGATCCGGTAGAATAACCCGGTTCTCTCCCAGAAGCATCCGAATCGTTCGCTTCCCCATTCTCCCGAGCCGTTCAAGCGAAGAGCACGGTTTGTGTACGAGGCGTAATCTTTCTCCTCTACGAACGAAAATCCCGCCGAATCGAGGTCGCTCCGGAGGGCGGCCGTCGCAAAATTCTTTTTCGTGAATATGGTGAGATCGGTGTTGTCGGAGCGCTGGCGGAAAAGATCGAAATAATCGGTCCCGAAGCTAAATGATGGGGAGATCTGAAGTGATCGATCCTGACACAATGAAACAGCCGCCGCTCCGACGGTCAGCACAAAAATTAATAAGCGCGGACCGACTCGGTTGAGAGCCGCTCCACGCTTATTCCGCAGACATCGGATCATTACGGCACAGTTACGGAAACTGTATTTGAATAGTTGCCCGCACGCGTCGCATAATATGAATAGTAATAATAATAGTTGGAGGCAGAAGGGTACACGCGAACCCTGTAGTGGTACGTTTGGCCGCTGGTGACGTTGTAGTCCATATATGCAGATGTCGTGAGCATCCCTGTGGAATCGATAACGGAAAAACTTCCCGCATCGGCGCGTTCGATCATGTATGAATCGTACAGATACAGACTCAGTTTTACGAGAGCTGGAGACTTGACCGCTGCCGCCGTGATGTGCTGCGAAGCGAGCGAGAGGTCCGCGTTAAGGTAATCCGTATTCTTGAGACGAACATACACTCTTTTGCTCGACTCCAGTAGAACGTCCACCCCATTTATCACTGCGTAGAGGTCCGCGGCTCCGCCGTCGTTGTCCAGGATCATAAAGTCCATCGACCCGTTGAACCCATACTGCCCGTACGTTGAAATGTAATTCGGCGGATTAGAGAGATATGTTTTTCCGTTGACGACAATCTTCATTGATACACTCGTGTACTTCACTGAGTCCCCGTTAGTATAGAGGTAACACGACAGCGTCCATGCGAAAGACTGGTCGATATACAACAATTGCTTCAATTCATCGTTCGTCATACCCGGAAAGATTCCGCCGAATGTCGGATCGGGAAAGGTGAAATCGGCGTACGTTTGCGCCGTCCAGTTAAAGAGGATGTCTCCGTGCGAGGTCGTATCGACCGTGTATGCAGGGAACCAATTCGCTTTGGGATTTTGCGGGGGATTGGCAAAAAACTGTCCCAGACTTACCTGAACTGTATAGTTCTTCTTCTGCGTCCCCCAATTATTGAGGTCGATGGAGACGGTGCTGTTTAGATAATTTTCCGCTTTCGTAAGATCCGCAATCGCGGCGTCAAGATCGCTCTGCTGGATTCCCCCTTGTCCGTTGCGGCTTATTTTGATAATGTGATTGCTCTGATCTCCGGTCGCCGCTTCAAGAAACGTAATGGCGCTGCGAATTCTCGCTGTCGTTGCGAGAAGCGCGTTCTTTGAATTCGTTGCATGAGTTTTTCCGTCGGAGGCTAAGACGAAGAACGTTGTATTCGTCTGGCGGACTGCATCTACAATGGCGCTCGTGCTGTAAGAAGGAAGCGTGAATTGGAAGATGAGAAACTCCTCCACCGTGGAATTCATCCACTGAAGCATCGCATCCATGAGATACACCTCCGTCAGGTCTAATGTCACTGCGCTGAGATTCGGGTTCCCTTGCATTTTTCCCGATATCTTCATGGTAAAGGTCGGGTTTTGCTCTACAACAGCGAGCCGCGCAAGTGCATACGTAATGTGGGGCAGAACCGCGTTTCGAAGAACATTTTGCATTTCGCTGATCGTCGGGGGATTTGATTGCGCCGTCTTCAATATCTTCACAAGGTTCTGTCCCAGGAGAGCAGCGGGGACAGCCATGTCTTTGGTTCCGGTCGGGATTCCAAACTGAAGCATTGTCCGCGCCGTTGATGAGGCTTGACCCGAACTTTGCCAGCGGTTCACGATCCCCTGAACGCTCGTGTCGGCATAGATCCCGAAAATCTCTGTGATCGCGGATCCGAGATTCGCCTCTGCGTTGTTCGGGTTCGCCCCAACTGCCTGCCTGTAAAGCGTATTCGCTTTGGTAAAGCTGACTTTGTTGAAAGCGTTGGACACGCCTCCTGAGAGTGTTGCGGCGTTATAGAACTGCGTTTCCATTTCAGAGTACGCTTGCTGCGTCGCCGTGGCCGACGCGGCCGTATCAACGGTTCCCGCTGATCCGGTTCCGGTAGGTGTCTTGTCGCAACCGACGACACAAAGAACGAATAAGATCAAGACTGGAATAATAATGCGAGAGAGTTGAGATTTCATCGGAGTCCCTTTCGAAGTGAGGAGCAAACAACCCCTAAAGCAGAATACTGGTAAAAGAGTACATGTTTTTCCAACAAAAGTCAATCAAGAGAAGCACGCCGGATCATCTCTTCGTTTTTCTGGTAGGAGAGTTGTATCAGATTCAGCTGTGAACGACTTCAGGAGTAACAGCTTCGCGCGGGTTGCGCTGCGGCAGGTTGGTGCAGCAGTCAGGAAGAAAACACATTGATCTCCGGCACGTCCGGCAGGATGCCTAGATAAAAAGCATAACGATAGAATTCACCGAGAGCTTCACGCACATCTTCGCCGAAGCCGTACGAGTAACGTTCCAGCTGCTCCTCCAACAACTCGGGCGGAAGAGAAAGGGCTTCAGATTGATCTGATGCGATGCGCTCGAACGAATGGGTACCGTGTTCCTGAGAAGAAATAAGAAGCGATGAGAGGACGCTGAGGTTTTTTTCTGTTCTGGCGGCACAGAGATTATGAACGAACGGAAGATCCGTCATATCCGACCATTCATCGACGAGGTCGAGCCTGGGACCATCCCACGATTGATTGAGTTCGGCGTTGCCCGAGAGAAGAGCAGCATCCGCTTTGGCAAGCATCTGCTCCACCGGAGCGATGACCGGAGCGAAGGAGATCTCCTGTTCGAATTTTTCCGAAAGGACGATTTTGGCGAGGACGATATCCGATGAAGAAACCACGCCGATGGCGATGGATGAGATCTTACGGATGTTTCGATTAATGCAAAGGACGATGCTCCGGCTTTCGCCGCGAGAACTGACTCCGATAGAGGGATAGAGCGAAAAATCGGAACTGTTGCGGGCGTACTCGATCGGACCGATGAGAGCCGCATCGCATTCCCCGTTCAGGATACGCTCCGTATTCACTCCTGCATTCTCAAACAAAAGTCCCGCCGCAGCGGGACTATCTTTTTGCTGCAGGCCGAAGGTAATAGGCAGGCAGTAGAGATCAGGAAGAGCATTAACGCGGAACGCAGCCTCTGGCACAGGCGCCTTAGGCACTTGTTTTTTGACGAATTTGTTTGGCGGCGAGGTCGCGCAGGTAGTAGAGCTTTGCGCGCCGTATCCTGCTCGATTTCACTTTCTCAATTTTCGCGATCCGGGGGGAATGCGTCGGGAAGATCCTCTCGACTCCCACACCGTCGGAAACTTTTCTGATTGTAAACGTCGAACCGAGGCCGCTCCCGCGCGTGCCAATGACCACACCCTGAAATTGCTGGATGCGTTCCTTGTCCCCCTCGACAACGCGAACGTGGACAATCAGTGTATCGCCCGTTGAAAACTCAGGAAGATTGGTCTTCAAGTGGGCTGCTTCTACCAAATTGATCTTGCTCATTGCTGTACTCCGTTCGTGAACGTATTTATTTTTTATGAATCAAATCTTGGCGCCGCTCGGCCGTCCGCTTTTGTCTCTCTTCTTCGCGCCACGCCGAAATTTCTTTGTGATTTCCCGAAAGCAGGACCGTAGGAACTTTCATTCCGCGGAATTCCGGCGGACGTGTATAGTGGGGGCTGTCCAGTAAACCGTCTTGAAACGAGTCGGTCAACGCCGATTCCCCGTCTCCGATGACTCCCGGTATCACACGCACAACGGCATCCGCAATCACAAGCGCGGCCAGCTCGCCGCCGGTAAGAACATAATCGCCAATCGAAAGCTCGCGCGTGATAAGCGACGTCCGGACACGCTCATCGACTCCTTTGTAGTGGCCGCACAAAATCATCAGGTTCGATTTCAGCGAGAGGTCGTTGGCAATCTTCTGGCTGAACGGTTCACCGTCGGCAGTCGCGTAAATAATCTCGTCGTATGTTCGCTTTGCTTTCAGCGACTCAACACACTCGAACACTGGTTCCGGCTTCATAATCATGCCGGCGCCTCCGCCGTACGGCGATTCATCGAGTGTGTGATGTTTGTCGTGCGTGTAATCCCGCAAGTCGTGCACGACAATCTCTGCAAGTTTCTTCTCCTGTGCAATCTTCAGAATGCTCTCGCTCAGCGGGCTGGCAAGCAGCTTCGGGAGACCGGTAAGGATGTCGATGCGAATACTCACGATGTCTTTCCTTCAAAGAGTCCTTCAGGAGGATCGATGATCATCGTTCGATGCTTCAGATCGACAGACCGAATAATTTCCTTCACCGCGGGGACCATCACGTTCACGCCTTCGGCATGCACCACGTAGACGTCATGCGCGGGATAATTCAGAACTTCTTTCACGACCCCGAGCAGATTGTTCCCGCTGTCGCGGACCTCGAGTCCGAGGAAGTCGTCGACAAAATATTCTCCAGTTGCCAGACGCTTCCGCTGAGATCTCTCCACAAATAAAAAGTGACCGACGAGAAGTTCTGAAGCGTTCCGGTCACTGATATCCCGAAATTTTACGTAAATGTCATTCCCCCGCGCCACGACTTTTTCAATCTCTTTCCGAACTGCTCCATCTTCCCTTTTCCCAACGAGCACCGAATCAAGCCCTTCAAATTCGCCGATCGTCCGGGAATACGAATGAATCTTTACTTCACCCTTTACGCCAAACACTTTTGCTACGACACCGACAGCATAGAACGCCGCCCGCCCATTCTCGGCACCATTCACCACCTTGCGCACTTCGTTTTTTTCACGGCTATGTGACACGTGCTAATCCAGATCGG
>CAYYHS010000200.1:0-5511 GCA_964471785.1 uncultured Chitinophagaceae bacterium | reverse complement strand
CTGGAGAGATTTCGAGACTGTCTCTTCGTACAGCTTTGCTTTTTCCAATGCAATGGCAGCAAGATTTCCTATACTCTCGAGAATCCGGATGTGCCCTTCATTGAACGCATTCGCCGTATAACTTTGAATTGACAGTACGCCAATTGTTTTGTCTTTTGAAAACATCGGAACGTATAATAACGACAGCGATCGTCGGGCCTTGTCCCCAAACGGATGCTCGATGACCTCTTGAGCTCCTCTCGGCCGGTTTTCCAGAAGCGATCGCTTCGCTTCAATAACCTTCGCAATTCCGGTCCCCGCTTGCAGCTTCGACTCGCCGGAATCCGAAACGATTTTTGTCCGGACCCCATCGATAATATCGTAACAGACGACTGTGCGGACCGAACCGGTGGCCTCGTCGTACAGATCGATAAAAAATGCATCGAAAGAAAGGACCTCGAGCAAATGACGGTAGATCGCATCGGCGATTTCATTAATGCGAAGCAGCGAGGTGAGCGTCCGGCTTAGTTCGTACAAGACTCGAAGGCGTTCAAACTGCAGCCGGTTCTCCTCCTCCAGCTTCTTTCGTTCGGTGATATCCCTCGCCATGTTCATCATTGCGACCGGACGATTGAGGGCGTTGTAGAGCAAAGTTGTATTCATGCTGACGGAGACAAGCCTGCCGTCCCTGCTCTTCCAGTGAATATCAAAATCGCGCAGGCTCTTCTTCTCACGAAGTTCCTTCACCCACAACACATAGCGAGCCATTTCTTCGTCGAGAAGCCATTCGTAGGGGAACTCCGTCCCCAACGCTTCGGCTTTCTTGATTCCGGTGAGTCGTTCAAATTCGCTGTTCACTTGCAGCACTTTCCCCTCAAGATTCGTCACGACGAGCGCATCGCCGACGGTCAACACACCATCGATGACGTTCCGGAACATCTGCTCCGATTGCTGCAACTCCTTCTCAATCGCATGACGAAGTGTGTTGTCCCGATGAACAGCGACAACGGAATTCTCCCCCCTGTACGGCATCACACCGACGGAGACCTCAACGTCGAACATTGTCCCATTTTTTCTCACGGCTCTATACTCGTAGCGGTTCGGGACTTTCTTGCCGGCCATCCTGTTCCTGCTCCGTTCAACGATGCGCTCGCGATCTTCTTTCGCGATAAGGATTTCGATCCTCTCTCCCCACAGATCGTCCGGAGAACTGTAGCCGAAGAGCTTTGCCATCGCATTGTTCGCGAAAAGAATCTTCAGATCCCGGACGACAACAACGCCGTCCGACATCCCTTCGATCGTTGATTCGAATTCTGCTTCACTCATCGCCCGTCGAGATTTCTGCTCGATAGCGTCGAAGAGGCCCCTTCCCGCTTTGCCAAGGCTTTTCCACAATGTGGAAGTGAGATCGTCAGTTCTCGTGGCGGCGACACCGATCAATTCAATCACACCAATAGTTTTTCCCCTTTTCATGATCGGAATCTGAACGAGAGAGAGCTTTTCGAGGGGAATTCTGTTGATTGATTCGGCTGGAAATAACTTCTTCTTCCCTTCCGGCTGAAAGACTGCAACTTTCTTTCGGACAATTCGCCGGAGATGTGAAGTAACAAGCTCTTGTAGGTCGAGGCGCTTGCACAATCGGGGGGAATAGGAAGATGCGCCCAACATCTGAATCGATCCCTCTTCGATGCGGTAGATTGCCCCCGCCATTGATCCGCTGTACCTCAGGATTCTGGAAAGGAAAGCATTGAAAGAGTATTCTAGCGGTCTATCCCCCGCATACGCTTCCAGTACTATCGCTCCCAGATCCACTGCGAACGAATAAATTTTGTTGAGATGCGCCGGCGAATTCCCAACCGCACCTCTCCGACGGATGGCGGGATTCTTTTTAATGCTTCGTGAAGGTCGTTCTGAACGCATAGAGAGGAGGGAAAACTACATTGTTCGCCCGGCAACGGGGGCAACTTCTTTCAGCTTCTTCATCAACTTTAGAAAAGTGTCGGGTTTCAGCGATTGGAATCCGTCCGAGATTGCCCTGTCAGGATGAGTATGCACTTCAATCATGAGACCATCGGCGCCGACGGCTACAGCAGCCATTGCCAACGGTGTCACCAGATCCCAGGCGCCGGTACCATGACTGGGATCGACAATGATCGGTAAGTGCGAAAGCTTCTTGATAACGGGAACGGCATTGAGATCGAGGGTATTCCTCGTGTACGTCTCATACGTTCGAATGCCGCGCTCGCAAAGGATCACATCGTAATTGCCCTTCGAGAGAACATATTCTGCGGCCATCAAAAGTTCTTCAATGGTAGCGGAGAGTCCCCTTTTTAGTAGAACAGGTTTCTTCAACTCGCCAACGCGCTCGAGGAGCGAAAAATTGTACATATTGCGCGCGCCGATCTGGAGAATGTCGGAATGCTCGGCGACAACAGAGAGAGTCTCGGTGTCTTTGACCTCGGTGACAACTTTAAGTCCCGTCGCATCGGCCGCTTCTCGAAGATACTCGAGCCCTTCCAGTTTCAATCCCTGAAACGAGTACGGAGACGTTCGCGGCTTGAAGGCTCCGCCACGGAGAAACCGGGCGCCGCTGCTCTTCACTATTTCGGCAATTTCAAGAATCTGAGATCTGCTCTCAATCGAACAGGGTCCGGCGATAACGCTGATCTCGTCTCCGCCAAACCGGGCTCCGCCTACATCGATGACCGTCGATTCGGGTTTGAACTCTCTTCCTACAAGTTTGAATGGCTTAGAAACAGAAATGACATCGACAACTCCGGAGAGCGTGAGGAAGTTTTCGGCGTCGACCTTCCCTTGATTTCCGGTGATACCGATTGCCACGCGTTGAGCGCCCGGAATTTCATTGGGTGTAAATCCGAGAGATGAGATCTTTCCTTTGACCGCATCAATTTCTTTTCGCGAGGCGTCGAGCCTCATCACGATAAGCATTGTGCCTGAGTATTGTGCCGTTCGTTGCCGATGAGTCTACCAGCCTCCGCTTGCCCCGCCGCCGCCGAATGATCCTCCGCCTCCGGAGAATCCACCACCGCCTCCGCCGCCGAATCCTCCACCTCCTCCAAAAAATCCGCCGCCAAATCCTCCTCCCCAATAACCGGATCGGTAGTATCCGCGCGAAGAAACGCCGTAACGTCGTCCTCCGCCGAGAATCGACATGCCGAATACTCCGATCATAACCAGCATCAAAAGCGCCGAACCCCATCCCCTTACGTTACCTTTTGTTCGCCCTTCAGCTTTGTATTCGCCTTTCGTCGCCATGATCGCAGCATCGATGCCCGCTTTGATCCCGCCGTAAAAATCGCCGTCGCGGAATCGCGGCCTCATCTCGTTGCGTATAATCTGGTCGCACAAACCGTCCGGCAGTGAGCCCTCAAGGCCATAGCCGACTTCAAAGCGTACCTGTTTTTCCTCTTTTGCAATGAGGATCAAAAACCCGTTGTTTCTCCCCTTCATTCCGATCTTATTCGCTTCCGCCACCTTGATGGAAAAATCAGAAAGCTCCTCGCCCTGGAGCGTAGGGATCATGAGGACCGCAATCTGCGTTGATGTACTGTCCTCAAATTGCTTAAGTTCCGTTTCGAGAGCCCGCCAGGCCGAAAACTCAAGCGAATTCGTAAAATCTGTGACGTGTTCATGCAACTGCGGAACTGCCAGCTCTTGTCCCGATAATCGAGGAACGACAATCAGGAAAAATGCGACCAGCACCCAATTGAGATACTTTATACTCTTTTTGATAGCATTGCCTCGGGTTTAGAATTTTACCTTAGGAGCAGACTCAGCTCCGGTTTGAGCTTGGAAGTATGCCTTCGGCACAAATCCTCCAAAGCCCGCCACCATTGACGTAGGAATGGTCTTGATCGTCGTGTTATAGACCTGCACGACTTCGTTGAAATGTCTTCGTTCAACCGCGATTCTGTTTTCCGTTCCTTCCAACTGCTGCTGCAACTGAAGGAAGTTTTCATTCGCTTTGAGGTTTGGATAGTTCTCAGTAACGACCATGAGGCGGGAAAGCGCTGAGGTGAGTTCTCCCTGCGCCTTCTCGAACATCTGAAATGCCTGCGGGTTCTTCAGCACTTCGGGAGAGATGACCATTTGCCCAACCTTTGCCCTTGCCTCTACGACATTTTCAAGCGTCTCTTTTTCGTGTGTTGCATAACCCTTAACGGTTTCTACCAAATTCGGAATGAGGTCGAATCTTCGTTGATATTGATTCTGCACCTGGGACCACGAGCTATTTACTCCTTCATCGAGCGCAACCAGCTTATTATAGACACCCACTCCCCACATTATCGTCAGTATCGCAACCAGGAGGATCCCTCCGATCACCGACAGAGCAATGACAAGACCTTTTGATTTCATTGAAAATATTCTCCTTCGTTAAACACTCGGTTCATTTCATGTCCACAAATCAATGTAATCAACGGCTCTCTGAAAAACAAGCAAGCGGGATCCCCCCCTAACTTCTTGACAATCACTAAAATTGTCGCTACTATTCGCCTCGGCCTTAACCCAAACTGCAAACAGCAATTAGCTTCGAGCAACTGAAAGGAATCGTTATGCCGCGCATTGTCAAGGGAGGACTTATTCAATGCTCTCTCGCAGGATCGACCGAACAGCCTATCGAGACGCTCAAAAAGGCTATGATAGATAAACACCTGAGTTTGGTAGATGACGCCGGGAAGAAAGGAGTCCAGATTCTCTGCCTCCAGGAGATATTCTTCGGCCCATATTTTTGTGCGGAGCAAAAAACAAAATGGTATGCGATGGTCGAGAAGATTCCTGACGGTCCCACCGTCAGGCTGATGCAGGAGTACGCCAAGAAATATCAAATGGTCATTATCGTTCCGATCTACGAAGAAGAGATGGCCGGAATCTACTATAATACTGCTGCCGTTATTGATGCCGACGGGAAATTCCTGGGAAAGTACCGAAAGCACCATATCCCCCAGGTAGACCCGGGCTTCTGGGAAAAGTTCTACTTTAAGCCGGGGAACTTAGGCTATCCTGTTTTCAAAACACGGTATGCCGATATCGGAGTCTATATATGTTATGACCGTCATTTCCCCGAAGGGGCCCGAATACTCGGTCTCCATGGCGCTGAAATCGTCTTTAACCCTTCCGCAACCGTCGCGGGACTTTCAGAGTATCTTTGGGAGCTCGAACAACCTGCGCACGCGGTAGCTAACGGTTATTTCGTCGGTGCAATTAATCGTGTAGGAACAGAGGCTCCGTGGAACATCGGAGAATTCTACGGGAAGAGTTACTTCTGCAATCCGCGCGGAAAAATAATAGCACAGGCAAGCCGGGATAAAACGGAACTCGTTGTCGCTGACCTGGACCTTGATATGATTAAGGAAGTCCGCTCGGTTTGGCAATTCTACAGAGATCGACGTCCTGAAACGTATACGGAAATCGTTGAGGGAACATAAGACCCGAATTCGGATATCACCGAACCGTATTGGTCCTATTTCCGATAATGCTCCAGTCTCGTAACAATTTTGTAATCTTGCAATC
>CAYYHS010000199.1:0-5517 GCA_964471785.1 uncultured Chitinophagaceae bacterium | reverse complement strand
TGGCTACACTCTTGACGGGATACAGTCGAAGAAAATGGATGCGTTCATTAGTAGTATCAATGATGCCTCCTCCCACCCTCTCTTTGAAGAATACAAGAACAGTGTAAAGAAGCATGTCGAATTGGGGACGTTCTCTCATCTCGCCGGCACCTTCGACGCTTCTGACCGCATAAAGGAATCTCTCGAAAAAATATCTCCGTCTATTTCCGGATCCGTCACTCTCTCAACCATGCACGGTTGCCCTCCGGGTGAGATCGAGGCAATCGCGAGATATCTGATCCACGAGAAGGGACTCCACACATTCATCAAACTGAATCCGACGCTTCTTGGCTACGGCGAGGTACGGAGGATGCTCCAATCGCTCGGCTACAAGAGTATTCAACTTGAAGAGCGTTCGTTCGATCACGACCTGCACATCGCAGACGCAATCCCTATGCTTACGCGGCTGAAAGAATATGCCGCCGGACACAAGAAAGAGTTTGGCGTAAAACTCTCCAATACATTGGGAGTGAAGAACACGAGAGGCGTCCTTGCGGGTGATCAGATGTATATGTCGGGAAGATCGTTATTCCCGCTCACCATTACTCTCGCATCAACGCTGGCGCAGGCGTTTGACGGAGCGCTGAGCATTTCATTTTCGGGAGGTGCCTCGGAACACAATGTTGCCGACATTTTAGACTCAGGAATTGCTCCGATTACTCTTGTCACCGATCTGCTGAAACCAGGAGGGTATTCCAGACTCCTTCAGATGGCAGAGAGTACGGAAGGCCGCGCCTCTATTGAGCACCGCCTTGACCTGCATAGACTCAGTGGCCTTGCCGAGCTGGCATTGACAGACCCTTATTATGCAAAGGAAAAGAGGGAGATCGTCTCGATAAAGGTCGAAAAACAACTCGAAAAGTTCGATTGCTACATTGCACCATGCGCAGTCGCCTGCCCCATCCATCAGGATGTCAGTGAGTACATACGGCTGGTAAAGGAGAAACGCTACGCGGACGCATTTGAGGTAATCGTTCAGAAGAATCCTCTCCCGCATATCACCGGCTATATTTGTGACCACCAGTGCATGAATAAATGCACCCGCTGGGATTACGATGACCCTGTGAAGATTCGCGATCTGAAGAGAGTCGCAGCCGAAAGAGGCTTCGATGAGTATCTCCGTCGTTTTGAAAGAAACTCTTCCGTGAAGAAAAACGGAGTTGCAGTTGGAATCGTAGGAGCGGGACCCTCAGGGCTGGCTGCCGCATACTTCCTCGCCAAAGCCGGGTTTGCCGTCACGATTTTCGAACAGACAGAGAAAGCCGGCGGAACGGTGCAGCACGTCATTCCCGATTTTCGCCTGCCCCAGTCTGCGATCGACAAGGATGTCCAGTTCGTTCGTGAACACGGAGTTAAGTTTGAGTTTAAATCGAGGGGCGATCTCACAGCCTCTGCTCTCAAACGAAACGGGTTCAAATACATTTACCTTGCGATCGGCGCCCCGAAGGCGAACCAGCTGCGACTTGGGGGAAGCAACAAAAGCATCCACGATGCAATCGATTTCCTAAAGTCCTTCCACAATGGAAAACCTCCTCAGTTGGGATCGAGGGTTGCTGTCGTAGGGGGAGGCAATTCTGCAATGGATGCTGCTCGTGCATCGTTGCGCGTCGCGGGTGTAGAGAAGGTCTACCTCATCTATCGAAGAACAAAAGAATTCATGCCGGCTGACAAAGAGGAATTTGACGCGGCCTTGCACGAAGGGACAATCTTTAGGGAATTATTGCTGCCGGTTGAATTCGAGGGGCACTCCCTCCGATCTCAAAAAATGCAACTCGGTGAAGCGGGCTCGGACGGCCGAAAACAGGTTTTCGCACTGAAGGATGAATTTGAGACGTTAGAAATCGACTCAGTGATATCGGCAATCGGCGAAAATGTTGATGCGGCATTTCTCGAGAAAAACGAGATTCTGACCGATGGAAACAACCGGGTGAAGGTTTCGCGAGAGACGAATGAAACTCTGGTGGAAAACGTATTTATCGGGGGCGATGCTTTGCGGGGCCCGTCGACAGTCGTAGAATCGATCGCTGACGGGAAAAAAGCCGCGGAAGCTATCATCAAAAAAGAAGAGCTCGATTCGAGAAGTGGGCTCCGCCTCGAGACAATGTTCGATCCGGCAAAAAGGGCGAAGGACCTTCAACAGACCAAGGGAAACGTGGTGCCGGCGAGTCTCGATGGCCAAGGAGAGTTTATTTCGGCAAAAGAGGCCTCGCGATGCCTCGGCTGTAATTTTATTTGCGACAAGTGCGTCGACGTCTGTCCGAACCGGGCAAACGTCTCGATCTCTTCTCTCGCGCCCGGCAACGGATTCGAGAATCGGTCTCAAATACTCCACATCGATTCGCTGTGTAACGAATGCGGAAATTGCGAAACGTTTTGCCCTTATTCCGCAGGCTCCCCGTACAAAACCAAGACCACATTATTCTGGAGTGAAAAAGAACTCCTTGAGAGCAGCAACGACGGGTTCTACATCGAGTCCGAAAAAAGAGCCGCAACCCACTTCTCTGCAAGCGTTCGCTTCAATAACGAACTAGGCACCATCGTGTGCGACTCGAAAGGGACTGTTCTTCACGGCACGCTCCAACTAACAGACGGGCAGGCGGCGTTCAAGAAGTTCGTGAGTTTCATGGCTGACGTCGTTATGCATCACTCTTACCTCCTCCCTCTTCGCTCATAATCCTGAAAAGAGCATATGCTAGTCTTGAAGAATGCACAGGTCATTCAGTTCTATCCTCCGTCCATACTGAAGGACGTCGATATTGTCATCGATGGGGAATTTATCGTCGACGTAGGAAGGAATGCAGCAAAGAAATATCAAGCGACAAAAACCATCAGCCTCGCCAACAAATTCATCTCCCCGGGATTGGTCTGTTCCCACAATCATTTCTATTCGGCGCTTGCACGGGGAATTCTTGCGCGAGTAGAGCCATCACGGAACTTTGTGGGCATTCTCAAACATTTGTGGTGGAGGCTGGATCGGGCACTTGATGAGGAGTCGCTGTACTACAGCGGCATCGTTGGATCTCTCGAGGCGATTAAGGCGGGAACGACAGCTGTCATCGACCACAATGCCTCTCCTTCTTTCATCAAGTCATCGCTGACGACCCTCAAGAACAGTTTCGAAGAAATAGGTCTGCGCGGAATACTTGCCTATGAGATCACCGATAGGAACGGCAGAGCCGGAATGATTGCGGGAATGGGAGAATCTATAGAGTTTTGCAATCTGATCCAACGAGAGAAGAAGGAACGCCTTGGCTTAATTGAATCTGCGATCGGGGCGCATGCACCGTTCACTCTCAGCGATCTATCGTTGCGGCTTATTGCCGACGCTGTTGCCTCTACAAGTCGCGGTGTCCACATTCATGTCGCCGAAGACCAGTACGATGTCTCTCACTCCCGGAAACGCCATCGCATGGGTCCGGTCGAGCGGCTGGATCATTTCAAAATCCTAAGCAACAAGTCGATCCTGGTTCATGGAGTCCACCTTTCCGACAAGGATATTGACATCATCAACAAGCGAGATGCTTTCCTCGTCCACAACCCGAGATCCAACATGAACAATGCTGTCGGATATATGAAGCGGCTCGGGCGTGTGAAGAACGCTGCACTCGGAACTGACGGAATCGGCGGAAATATGATTGAGGAAGCGAAATTCGCTTACTTTAAGAATACAGAAACCAACGCAGGTCTTGCACCCGCAGACTTTCTCAAGTTTCTACAGAATGGGAACGAAATTCTTTCGCGATATTTCGGCGGGAAGTTCGGACAGATCGCTAAAGGGTACGCAGCCGATATTGTGATCTATGACTACAACGCGCCTACGCCATTGACTGGTCAGAATATCGGAGGTCATTTTATGTACGGGTTTTCATCGCGGGATGTCGAGACCGTCATTGTCAACGGGAAAGTAGCGTATGAAGAGAGGAAGTTTCCTTTTGACACCGAGGTGCTCTACGCAAAAGCTCAACGTGCTGCTCAGATGCTCTGGAAGAAAATGGACACATTGCGGTGAAGAATGCTAGGTGGGGATTTCCGTTCTCTTCGTCTCTCTCATACACGCCTTAAGTTGCTCAATCGATAGCAGAATCACTTCATTCGTTGCGGGAAGAGAAAACTCGGGCTCGAGTTCGTAGTTAGAGACGGAAGAGATTGCATCTTTGATTGCGAGCCAGACAGAGAACGCGAGCATCAAAGGAGGTTCGGCCACGGCCTTGCTCTTCCTCACGGCATTTGGGTTAGGAACTCCCTGCAAGAGTTCAACGCGGAAATCTTTGGGAATATCCTTCACAGACGGGATCTTGTACGTGTCGGGCGAATAGGTCAGCAAATTTCCTTTTTCATCCCACTTAATCTCTTCAGTCGTGCACCATCCAACTCCCTGGATGTAACCCCCTTCTATCTGTCCGATATCGATCATCGGATTCAGTGAGTCGCCGACGTCATGTAGAATATCTGTTCGAACCAGCGAATGTCCGCCGGTTAACACATCGATCTCGACCTCGGAGACACACATCCCGAACGCGAAATAGTTGAACGGCCTTCCCCACCCCTTCGCTCTGTCCCACCCGATATTCGGTGTTTTAAAAAATCCTGTCGCACTAAGGCTGATCTGACGCACGAACATGGCCTGAGCCGCGTCGCTGAAAGACAGTTTGCGCTCCGGACGCTTAGAATCAAAAACGAGATTATTCGCGAAAACGATCTCATCCTCTCGTGAGGGAGACTCCTGATTTTTCTCAGTGAATAGCAGAGCAACTTCGGCGGCAAGGCGCGACTTAAGTTTCTCGACGGCGTTCTTCACCGCCATGCCGTTAAGATCCGCTCCGGCGGAGGCGGCAGTTGCGGCAGTATTGGGAACCTTGGACGTATTTGTTGCATTTACCTTTACATTCTCTACGCCCACTCCAAATTCCGATGCTGCGATTTGCTGAATTTTTGTATGAAGACCCTGTCCCATCTCGGTCCCGCCGTGATTCACCAGAATCGTTCCATCGCCGTAAACGTTGACCAGCGCTCCGGCCTGATTGAGATGAGACGTCGTGAAGGCAATGCCGAACTTCACTGGCGTCATGGCCAATCCCCTTTTTACAAATTCATTCTTCGAGTTGAATTCCGTGACGGCCTTGCGTCGCCTGCCATATTCGGAGGACTTGTCTAGTTGATCGTAGAGGAGAAACAACCTATTGTTCTCGACAGTCTGTCCATAGTGGGTAACGTTGCGGGAATCCACCCCATAGAAATTCTTATACCTTATTTCTGCAGCATCTTTTTTGAGAAACCGGGCGATGCGGTCGATAACCATCTCGATCACCGCGATTCCTTGCGGACCTCCAAATCCGCGGAACGCAGTGTTGGAAGGAAGGTTCGTCTTCCAGACGCGAGCCAGCACTGAAAAATTCGGGACGAAATAGCAATTATCGGAATGGAGCATTGCCCGTTCGAGGATTGCAAGTGAAAGATCGGTCGTACATCCCCCATCGC
>CAYYHS010000198.1:0-5542 GCA_964471785.1 uncultured Chitinophagaceae bacterium | reverse complement strand
ATACCCCTGGGTATTCTTCTTCCCGGCGTCCAATTTATTCTTCTGGACTCAATCCAAAAGAAGATAACTGCTGTGAAGAGCATGATTGAACAACTCGAGCTTTCAAATGTTATGAGTGTCTGTTCCCGGGCTGAAGACATTAACACTTCTCCGGGTTATGCTAATTCTTTTGATGCCGTTATTGCGAGGGCGGTTTCTGGGTTGGATAATATCGTTTCGTGGGCCAACCCCTTCTTGAAGCGAAGTGGCGCACCGTCAAACCTCGCAGTTATGCCTCACGGGAAGATCAGGTTGACCCGCCCAGCCATTGTTGCGATGAAGGGGGGCGAGACACAATCAGAGGTGGAAAAGACAATGAGGCTGTTTCCGCGGGCGCATATTCACGCGATGGAACTCGTTTTCAATGAGGGGGAGATCTTGCCCAATTCGGGCAAACGTCTCATCATAGTCGAGAACGAGTAAGGAGACAGTTTGGACTCTCAATCACCACTCTTCAGACAGTTAAAGGAATTGACAACGGAGCAGAGAAATCCGGCGACCATGGATATCGATGCCCAATCAATCCCTTCAATTCTAAAGCTGATAAACGACGAGGACAAGCGGGTCGCCTTTGCCGTTGAGCAAGAGATTCCGTACATCGCCGAGGCGGTGACCCTCGTGACGAAAGCACTGCAATCGGGGGGCAGACTGATATATGTCGGAGCCGGCACGAGCGGCCGGCTCGGGGTGCTTGATGCGGTGGAATGCCCGCCGACCTTCGGGGTTAATTCCGAAATGGTTCGAGGGATTATTGCCGGCGGGGATGCAGCGATGTTCCACGCGCAGGAGGGCGCCGAGGATAAAGAGGAGACCGGAGCGCGAGACATCGATCATGTGGAAGCGGGGAAGAACGACGTTGTCTGCGGGATCGCGGCCAGCCTGCAGACTCCTTATGTGGTGGGGGCCGTCAAGCGCGCCAAACAATTGGGAGCAAAGACTCTTTACCTGACGACAAACCCTCGCGGCACTCTCCTCTCCCCGGAATTCTCCGAGCTCGCCCGCAGCATCGATGTCGCAATTTGCCCAGAGGTCGGTCCGGAAGTTATCATGGGCTCCACAAGAATGAAATCGGGGACGGCGCAAAAACTTGTACTTAACATGATCACTACCGCCACAATGATCAGGCTGGGGAAAGTTTATGAAAACTTGATGATCGATCTCCAATTGACGAATGCAAAACTGCGCGAAAGAGCAAAGAGAATTCTGATTGCAATAACGGGCATAAACTATGAGCAGGCCTCGATTGCCTTGGAAAATGCCGATGGCCACGTTAAGACTGCAATCGTCATGGTAAAAGCCGAACTCAGCAAGGCTGAAGCCCAAAACCGCCTCCGAAAAGCCGACGGGTTCGTTCGATCGGCAATCGAGGAGAAAAAGCCAACATAACAGAGGAATGAATCATTGAAAACGCCTCTTATCGACGCGGAGATATACCCACCGTTCGAAGGTTTTCCGAATGCAGGAATCAAGTACCTCCGTCACCTAAAACGGAACAACAACAGGGCTTGGTTCGAAAGCCACAAAAGCGAATTTGAAACTGAGGTCAAGTTTCCAATGCAGTGTCTCATAGCCTCACTGCAGCCTCACTTCGAATCGTTTGCGCCGGAGTTCGACGTCAATCCTAAGAGATCCCTTTTCAGAATCTATCGGGATATCCGGTTCAGCAAAGATAAGACGCCCTATAAAACGCACGTTGCGGCTCATTTTGTGCTGAAGGGGAGACCGAAAGGCACCGAAGGCTCGGGTTACTACGTCCACATTGAACCCGGCGAAGTTTTTGTCGGCGGGGGGATCTACATGCCGTCCGGTGATCAGTTGAAAAAAATCCGCCGGGCAATATCGGATCGGCAAAAGGAATTCGTCGCCATCGTTACGAGCAAGGATTTCGTCAAACTATTTGGAACAATTGAGGGAGAGCGGCTCAAGCGGATCCCGCAGGGTTACGAGGAAGACCATCCTATGAGCGAGTGGCTGAAGCTCAAGCAGTTTTTTGTCGGGGTTGAGTGGCCGGAACGCAAATGCTTGAAGCCCTCATTTGCGAATGAGGTTGCCCGGGTGTACGAGACTGCAAGTCCCTTAGTAAAGTTTCTCAACGCTGCGATGAAATAAACTTAACTGTAGAGGGTGTCAACCCTACCGCTCCTGTGACAAATCAAGAATCAAAGCATTACTTTCTCTTTTTTAAGCCGTACGGCGTCCTCTGCCAGTTTACCGACGGGTCGGGCAGGAAGACACTTAAGGATTTTGGACCTTTCCCGAACGACGTGTACTCAGTCGGCCGTCTCGATCTCGATAGTGAGGGATTGCTGCTCCTCACAAACGACAATGAAATGAACCACCGGCTAACCGATCCGAGATTCGAACATCTTCGTTCGTATCTTGTGCAGGTTGAAGGCATCCCGTCTCCCGACAATCTCAATCGCCTCCGAGAAGGGATTGCCATTCAAGGGAAGAAGACCAGACCTGCTGACGTTCGCCTGCTTGCGGTTGAACCCGATCTTCCTCCGCGATTTCCTCCGATCCGCTTCCGAAAGAACAACCCGACCTCCTGGATTGCCATCACGTTACGCGAAGGACGCAACCGGCAGTTGCGTCGAATGACAGCATCCGTCGGCTGTCCAACGTTGCGATTGATGCGAACGGCGATCGGGAAACTGTCGCTAGGGCAACTGAAGGTGGGGCAATCGCGTAAACTTTCTGCTGAAGAGGTAAGAGAGTTGAGGGGTGATCTGGGAACCTATCACGTTGCTAAAAGAACCACATCGAGCAAACGATGAGCCGCTAAGAACGCGAAGGAAGACTGTTGAAGTGCGAAGTGAACAGAAGATCTTTATTCATCTTGACGCCCTTTGCGTCTTTGCGCTTTTCTTTTTCCGGTCTTCACCAGCCGGTCGCGTGTTGTTGAAGCGAACGTTGCTTTTTACCACTCCCGCGATTCACCGATCATGAAAATAAGAAATTGATCATTCTCTAGATGCCGCTTGTCTACCTCTTCGCGCAGCTTCTTCGGAGGCTCCTCGAGAGGTTCGTCTCCCCGCTGAAACGTGCCCCAGTGAATTCCTAACATCTTCTTCGCCCTGAGATCAATGGATGCCTGAACTGCATCTGCGGGGTTCATTTGAACCGGTTTCATTATGTCTCGCGGCTCATACGCGCCGATCGGAAGCAACGCAAGATCGAATGGCCCGAAACGTTTTCCGGTCTCGGCAAAACCGCGGAAGTAGCCGCTATCTCCACCGAAATAGATCCGCCTTCCATTTCCTATAACGACCCACGAACACCAGAGTGTTGTGTTCCGGTCCGTCACCCATCTGCCGGAGAAATGCTGAGCCGGCGCACAAATGATTTTTACTCCCTTGTACGTTACTCCCTCCCACCAGTCTAGTTCTTCAACATTCGATATGCCTCGATCTTCGAACCAATCTCTCAGGCGGAGCGGAACAAAAAATCGCGTGTTGTGATTCTTGGCGAGAGCTAGAATTGTCGATTCATCAAGATTGTCGTAATGATTGTGCGAGATTAGGACAACATCCACTTGCGGCAATTTGTCGAGGGTAATTCCGGGATCGTTGGCGCGAGGATCTCCGGCCCAGCTGACCGGCCCGATGCGATCGCTCCATACCGGATCGGTAAGAATATTGAGACCTTCCAGTTGAATGAAACAGGTAGAATGGCCGATCCAGGTTATGGTGTAAGGTTTGTTTTGCTTAAAGATCGCCCCGTCGTTGTAGGAGTGAGGTATGTCGCCAGTCGGCTTCGACAAGAAACTTCCGAGCCTCGAAACCGACCGGGCAAACACTTTTGTAAATGCTGCTTCTTCAAAATCCGGATCGGTATTTCTAAATCCGCCTTCGACATGGTGAGGGGGAACCGCCTGCCGATCTTCACCCTGTGCGAATGCTATGGCCGCCGACTGGAATAGAATGATCGCGAGGATGAAAGATCGTAAGGCTCTGCTCATGGCGGAAGAAGACCGTGCATGGTGATTGCGGACATGTAGTTGAACGGGTAATCG
The DNA here is from genome assembly GCA_964471785.1 of uncultured Chitinophagaceae bacterium. Classification (GTDB taxonomy): domain Bacteria; phylum Bacteroidota; class Ignavibacteria; order UBA10030; family UBA8401; genus JAGVPT01. The sequence goes on along the minus strand of CAYYHS010000198.1, from coordinate 1,488 downwards.
GCCCCAATGTTGCGGGTGCCCCAGCCCGCACTCGGAAGATACATGATTTTTTCGACAAATAAAGGTGTTCGAGGTAGGGGTCAAGAGCAATTGAGGACTCGACTAGTTTGGCTTGGTAGAATCGTATCTGCTTCCCACGGCAAGCCCAAGCGGAATGTGCGCGAAGGTGACGCCAAAAATGAACTTGTCCCATTCGCCAAATGCCAGAACGAAACCTGGTTTAATCCAACCAAGATCTACCAGCCCAGGATACACATTGATCTGAGCATTCGGAAGCCGCGGGCCGGAAAGAAGTATCGACGTCATCAGCGAATTGTTTTTGTCATAAAAAATGCCGATGGCGCCATCCAGCGACGGGGTGAGAAAACGAAGACCTTTATAACGATTCTCATTGATACGGTTTGCAACTTGCCCCGCTCCTATCGAAATATTATTCTCATCATCATAAGCATAGCTAAACCCGGCGATAGCATGGATACCCCAATATACAAACGCAGAGTAGCGAGGCGCAAAGGGCAAGGTGTGTTTAATAACAAATTGCTCTCCGGCATTGAAGAGGTAGCCTGACGATGGATCTATAACTGGCTGGAGCGACCAATCATACAAAGGGAGTGTGCTGCTAAAAAACTCCTTTACGAAGTCGGTACTGAACAGAACAAAGCCGGCCGTATTGTAGATCAGCATGTCGGAGATACAGTCAACGCTCGTTCCTTTGTACGCTCCATTCTCTACAGTTTCGTTCATAAACTGATATGCCGAAGTCGTGATGAACGACCATAAATACGGGTAACGGTATCCATGATAGTCGTACCATTCCGCAGTCTTCGCGTACAACATTCCTTCTCCGATCGTATGATCGGAGAAGTTTGGCATAAACTGAGCCTCCTGAGAATTGAACTTCAGGTTGAAGAGCTCCTCATCGCTAAACCTTCCCCATCCATACGTGCTGATATTATAGAGCGGGCTTGAAATGTTTTGCCAGACATTTGTCATGCCGGTGTAGTACGGCTGGTTGAACACATCTTTGCTGTGAGCGCCGTTACGGAGAATGTCATAGCTGCCGTTAATCATCGCTGACACCGGGCTGAAGATGGCGTCGGCGCCGAAATCATTTTTTGGGTTATAGAAATAGTACTTCTGGTCCTGCGCCAGGACTATGGAACAAACGGCAAGTAACCCGAGAAGACATTTTCCCAACAAGAGGATTCCTTTCATGATATAATTTCGACCCGGTCTTCAATGTTTATTACCGCATCATTCTCCGGAATTGCATTTTGTCCGAAATAGACGTTTCCGTTGACCTTCCTGTATCGAGAAAGCGTTGCAAGGGGCTCTTTACCCTGAATGCCTGTCGCCTGGTCGACCGTTGTCGTGACACAACGGGAACATGGCTTGGCAATACGCAGCATGAGACCGCCGATACGAATTTTCTTCCACCTGTCTTCATCAAACGGTCCGCTGCCGGTTACGACGATGTTCGGACGAAAG
>CAYYHS010000197.1:0-5584 GCA_964471785.1 uncultured Chitinophagaceae bacterium | reverse complement strand
CGTAGAGCGATCCATAATTATTGTAGACGGTCAGGTTGGCGATCGTGAGATCGGTGACTGTCGAATCGATGTTAATGACGGCGGATCCCCAGTCGCTGTTGTTGTGCGACTTCCGCCACTGCTCGCGCAATTCCGCATAGACAATGCGGGTACTATCTCGGTTCTCACCGACGATTGCGATGCGGCTATTACGCACGAGAAGTTTTTCTCGATAAATTCCGTTCTTGACCAGGATCGTTACAGTCTTCCTGTTATTGGAAGGAACTGAGTTCAACGCATCCTGAATCGACCGAAATTGCCCGCTCCCATCTTGCGCGACGACAATGTCTGCCCGTTCAGCCGCATGCAAAAAAACCGCACATGCAAACACCATGGCAGATGGAAGAGCAAAGAGCTTCATTGTTGCCTCTCCGGTTTTGCGTTCGGATTGGCTGATGCAGAATCTGTGATAACAGCGCCAGACGGCACATCGGCGTCCAACTCAACGCCTCTTCGCGCAGCAGAGAGGTCTTTCTTCCGGACGACTATCTTGTCTGAATTCTTCCCGGCAACTTTCAGATAGAGATCAGATCCACTCGGATAAACAATTTCGTTCAGGTTTATCTCCTTTGCATTGCCGATCGTCCACACCGGACCGGTTGTCATCGAGACCCTTAAACCCGAGAGATCGATCCTTTCGGCATCCTGAATGAGGCATGCTCTAAGAGCATTGATCGAAATGTTCTTGAAGTGAAGATCCTTTACAGGCATCTCGGGAAGACCTCGAACGACGATCGCATCCGACGCGCCGTCACACACGACATTGTCAATATGGAAATCGCGGTACTGCGGAATAAGATCATTGTTCTTCTCCGCGTCACTGCTGTTTTCGTACGACATATCGAAGAGGATTGCTTCATTGGCGATATCCTTCATGCGAATGCCGTCAACAAAAACTTTCTCAATCACCCCGCCCCGATCTCTTGCCGATTTGAATCGAAGCCCGATGTCCGTGCCGACGAAAGTGCAATTTCGCACCGAAATATTCCGCGCACCGCCGTACGACTCCGAACCAATGACAAATCCACCATGGCCGCTGTAGACAATGCAATCCGCAACAACAATGTTCTCGCACGCCGGATCGCCGGCGTGTGCATCGCTCGGTTTCCCCGGTTTCACGCAAATCCCGTCATCACCGGCGCTGAATACGCTATTATAGAGAAGGAGGTTCCTGCACGAGTTAATATCCAACGCATCCGTGTTTTGTCCCCACCATGGATTATTGACGGTAACATTTCGCAGCACGACCTCTTCGCACCTGGTTGGAACGAGCGTCCACGCCGGAGCATTTGCAAACGTCGGACCGTCGATGAGAACTCGCTTGCAGTCGTCCAACGCAACCATGACAGGGCGAAGAAATTCTCTTGCTCCTGCATATTGCTCTGGCGAGGGTTTCTTATTGATTTTCCTCAGGTCCTTCAAATAGTCCTGTCCGTTCATTGCCTCCTTGGAAGGCCACCACATTTTTCCGTCCGGTGTCACCGCGCCTCCCGAGGCAAGCAGTTGTTTCCACTGCCGGTCTGTCGTTTTCTCTTTCTTCACGGGGCGCCAGAACTGGCCGTTTCCGTCGATCAATCCCCTCCCGGCGATGGCAACGTCATGAAGAGCGCTTCCATAGATCATAGGAATACATTTCACTCCGCTCTTAGATCGTGCAAACATCGGATAGTCCTCAAACCGCTTACTGAACAAGATCACGGCGCCGCTGTCGAGATAAAGTTCGATCTTGCTTTCCAATTTGACGGGACCTGTGAGCCACATTCCGGGCGGGATTACGACAACGCCTCCGCCGTTTTCCGCACACTTTCGAATCGCGGCTGCAATGGCCTCGGTGTTCATGAAATTGCCGTCGCCGACAGCTCCAAAGTCAGTAATCGGAATCCGTGCCGCCGGAATATCAGGAACTTCGACTTCCGGCATTATGAAGGGAAGGTTTGCAGTGTACACCTTCGCAGCGGCATCCGATCCTGCGGAAAGAGAGCGCGGCAGTCCAATCAGGCCTAAGACAACCAGTTGCATCAAGCAAAGATTTTTTTTCATCACGCTTCCGATCAGAGATCCATCCTTGAATCAATCGATTGACCAACCCTACCCCGTCCCTCCCCTTTCAGGGGAGGGAGAATTTCCATTCCTTCTACACCGAGAAGATTGAGAAAAAGCCAATGCACAATATTTGCTTAAGGGCGGCACTATTCATTGCTTCTCACCGTCTTTGCATCCTTCAAGAGCCATCGGAACATGTTCTCCGCAGCTTTGTAGTTCTCGAATCCATCCGGCAGTTTCCTGTTGTCGAAATACTCGTTATAGAACCACGGATCGCCCACCGCAATCACTTCTCCTTTTCCAAATTTTGAATATCCGACAATCACGTCTCCCTTATCCGCTAGTATCGATTCAGCCGCTCCCGAAAGCTTCAAGGTGGATATTTCTTTGAGATAGATCTTGTTGACGCCTTCGAACATCGGATGGGAAGGAAATTTTTCAAACGCGCCCATCTCGAATTTATTTCCCTCAACCCGGTTGCGGCTGTCTTCGTTGAAGTGGATTCCGAACCGCTCCGACAGCATATTGAGATGCTGAAATTCTGCGTTTCCCTTATCGTTTCCAAAGAGAAGAAGTACTCCGCCCGCCCGCACCCAGTCGACGATAGCCTCTCTCGCGGAGGCATCGATGTAGTGGGGGGCTGGATTCTCAGACGGGATATCCGGATCGACGATCATATAGATACTCGCCCGCGCAAGATTCTCTGCGGTCGGACCGACGTCCAGAGAATCGATATCTGCGCCGAGATCGATGATGGTTTCTCCAAGTTGAGAGAACCCGGAATTGGCAGTGTCTTCCCATACATAATGATAGCGAACAGGGCGATTATCCGGACCGGGCTTTCGCTCATTGTTAAAGAAGTAATCGAGGAGTACGACCTTTCCCTTTCCGATATCCGTCAATCGAAGCGTCGGATTAAGCCTTGATTCCAGAGGCAGATGAAGTTCTTCGATCCCCTCCACGACGAGGCCGGCAATTGTTTTTGCTCCTTCGATCGTGAAATGAGTGTTGTCTTGCTTGCCTACCGGGAGGGATTTATATTTGCGAGGGGGTATCCAAAGAAAAAGACCTTTCGACTTTTCCTCTCCAATCTCTCCGAGCAAGGCTACACTTTTCTTATCCAGATCGATCAGCGGCACGTTTTCATCTCTTCCCACTTGTCTGACGGCGTCGGAGTACTCTTGATGCGTTTCGACCGCTTTTTTCTCTTCGTCAAATTTCCTTCGGGAAACCGGAGTGAGGAGAACCGGCAGGGCGCCTTTCGCCCGAGCTTCTCGTACAAATTTCATCAGGTTGTATTTGTAGTCGGTCCCGGGCGCCGCGTACCGTGAGGTGTCTTCTTTCTTTTCGTCATTGTGTCCGAACTGGATGAAGACATAGTCGTTTGGCCGGAGCTTATCGAGAACATTGTGCCAGCGTCCCTGGTCAATGAAACTCTTCGTGCTCCTGCCGTTCACGGCATAATTTTCGATAGTGACGTGACGATCAAAAAACAACGGCAAAATTTCGCCCCACCCTCGTTCAGGGTTATCCGTCAGCGGTTTGTCCGACATTGTCGAGTCGCCGATCAAAAATATCTTCACCGTTCCGCCGGATGAGAGAAATCCACACATTACAACGAAGCTCGATATGAGAGCGGCACAAGAAATCAACCGTATCGACCGTTGCTGTTTCACTTTTTACATTGCCTCGACTGCAGTCTTTTTCTGAACAGCGCGTGGCTTGCACGTATCTCGCAGCGTTAACCCGGCAGGAATGACGATGTGGCGTTCCTTCTGCTTTTCGTGACTCTTGATGACATCCAGAATCGTATGCACTGCCGTCATACCAAGCTCTCGGGTAGGCTGGTTCACGCAACTGAGAGCCGGCGAGAGCAAATGGCTCATATCGCTGTCGCCGAAGCACATAATGTCGATATCATCGGGAATATTCAGCCCCAGGTTTTTTGCCGCTTCGTAGATTCCCAGCGCCACCGGGTAGGTCGCCGCGAAGATAAACTCGGGAAGCAGACCTTTCCTGTGGAGCTGCATAATCCCATCATAGCCGTCCTGCGTGCCGAAGCCGCCGGGTATCACCCATTCCGGGCGGATTGGAATACCGTGGTTTTTCAGCGCATCCTGGAATCCCAGAAGTCGGTTCTTGCCGATGTTGATCCATGGATTACCCCCGCCTATGAAGCCGAGCTTCCGGTGCCCTGCATCGACGATCGCATGTTCCACGGCGTTGTGTGTCCCCTGCCGGTCATCAATCAGGACGGTGCTGAATCCGGGCAGCGTCGGCTCCGGCATACGGTCGACGAAGAGAAGGGGGACGCCCATCTTCTTCACCCAATGGAAGACGTCGAGGTTTCGCGTCTCCTGCGAAATTGAGATGATGATTCCGTCAACCCTCATCGAGATCAGGGTCTCGATATGTTTCTTTTCTCGCTCTTCGTTTTCTTGTGAGACAGTAAGGATTGTCTCGTAACTATTTTCGAAGGCGGTGTTATACACCGCCTCGATCATTGAGCCGAAGAAGAAGTGCGCAATTTTCGGAACGACAAGGCCCAGCATGTTGGACCGGCGGGACGAAAGATTGCGCGCCATGTAATTCGGGCTATAGCCCAATTCTTTCGCCATGCGTCTCACTTTCTTTGCAGTCCCGTCCGAAATGTCGGTGTGACCTCGCAGCGCTTTGGACACAGTGACCCTCGATACATGCAACTTCTTCGCAATATCCTCAAGCGTGACGTGCGAACCATGTTTCACAGCAAGCCTCCATTCGAATTTGACTATCCCTGCGCCTCAAAGCCGCCCTTTTTATCGGGCCCGGCCAAGCCTTCCAGTTTCTATCTCAATGGCAGCGAGCAAAAAAGATCCAAGCCCCTTCAAATCATTCGTCCGCTGCGGTTCCTTGATATAGTATTCATAACTTCCGTCTCTATACGGATGACCTCCTAGTCCGGCACCCTGACAGGTGTGCAGGAGGTTCACCAATCCGTGTTCGTCGGTTGTAACAAAACTCTCTGTTATTGCAGTGAACGTCGTCTCTGCGATCTCAAAATACCGTTTAGCCAGGTAACCGCGGGACGCCCCTTTTGCAAAGGTATAGGTAATCATGCAGGATGCTGAGGCCTCGAGATAGTTCCCTTCTCTCCCTGGCTGATCGACAATCTGATACCAAAGACCCGTTTTAGGGTCTCGGTGTTTTGCCAGCGAGGATGACAGGTTTTGAAGGATGGCAACCAGCGAATCTCTTCGAGGATATCCCTTCGGAATAAAATCCAGGACATCGACAAGCGCCATGCAATACCATCCCATCGCCCTTCCCCAGAAATTCGACGAGCATCCGGTTTCCGGAGCGGCCCACCGCTGTTGACGACTTTCATCCCACGCGTGGTACATCAACCCCGTTTTGGGATCAGATGTATGACGAGCAACAAAAATAAACTGATCTATGATGTCGCTGAAATTATCTTCCGTCTTTGCTTCCTTCGCATACCAGGCATAGAACGGTTCGGCCA
>CAYYHS010000196.1:3234-5588 GCA_964471785.1 uncultured Chitinophagaceae bacterium | reverse complement strand
CAACTCCTGATTGCAGAGAAAACGATATGCGGTTTAATGCAGAAAAATGAAATACAGCCAAACGTTGAGAACCTCAACGATTGGGTTTTCCTAGAATTAGATCGTAGGTTTTCCAATAAAACGGAATTATAATAATATTCAATGGAATATACGCATATTGATGGGTTACAACTCTTGAACAGCGATAAGTATCCTTCTTCGATGTGAAGCAGATAAAAAAGAAGGGCGTGAACATTTACTTCACGCCCTTAGAAAGGTATACAAAACATCAAATAACTTCTAAAGCAGGATCGGGACCGAAATGCCCGTGATCGTCAGCGAGTGGGTCAGTATCGATATGATACCGTGAACACCACGTTTGTTGTCTTTATGCTCTCATCGCTTCGGGAGAGATTCAATGCGGCCGGGCCGTAATTATTCTGATACGTCTTCCAGGATCCGAACAGTGCGGCAACATCGAACATGATATTGTCCTGCAATAACACGCCAGCTCCCGCCGTCACAAGTTTCTGACCATACGATGATGGATCTCCCGCATACGGCGAGGGTTTGAAAGCGTATCCTGCCCGCACACGCAGATCCGTCTTGGGGATTGCAAACTCGCCGCCAACCGAATAATCTGCTGTAGAGCGAAAAGACTGCTTCAGCGAAATGTTGTCCTGCTCCAACGCGGAATTGTCCGCCCACTGAATTTGTGTCCAGTCGGTATATTCAAGATCTCCAGAAAGCAAAAGACCGTTAAAGGGCGAGTACGAAATTCCGGCTCCAAAAACCCAGGGCGTCTCGACGCTGTAATCGTTATAAGCATTGTACCTAAGCTGATTGTATGCGACCCCCCCTGCTGTCGGTATGTATCCACCATCGAAAACACTGGAGCCTCCATCGCTGTAGTCTTCGTGTATTGTGAATGTCGACGGCGTTTGAATGGTCAATCCGAGCCTGGCAACATCGCCGAAGCGGTACATCATTCCAAATTTCGCATTGACGCCAGTAACGTCACTGGTCAGGTTTGAATTGAGGTAGAACTTGTCGAATTTTAGATACGCCGAGTCTATCGGCACTGTTGGCCGGGAATCGGAATAAGAATTGTGTGTATCCGCTTCGATGTAGTTTCGTACATAGGTATATGTTCCCCTCATCACATTGATTGTCAACCCAAACGATAGATCCTTCTGCACATCAATCGCGCCGGAGAAAGCCCACGTCCCCATGCTTCCAGTCTCACGCACGTCACCCTGCTGGTTGACATTTTTAAGAATATTGATATTCTCAGAGGTGTCCTCAAGCCCAACCCCGTACGGAATATCATACCGGACGTCCGGATCGAAAAGATACGGAAGGATGGAACTCTGGCTGTTGAACCCGGAGAATGAGAGCGCCGAAGTGAAATCATTCGTGCGATTGTATCCCGCCGAGAAGACTAAGCTTCCTTGCTCAGTCGGGAACGGGAACACAAATCCAAGATCATTCAATGCGGTGCTAGAATTGGTCGCCGATGTCGTATTGCCAAGAAAGTTGGCGCTGTTCGACACGCTTGTATTGGTAAGCCCGCCTGTAAATTCCAGCCTGCGTAATTGTGCTAGCCCGGCGGGATTCCAGAAAGTAGCGCTGTAATCATCTGCAACGCCAATGTATGCCCCTCCCATTCCGAGCGCTCTTGCACCTATCCCAAGTCCGGTCGAGGAGTATCGGTAGGCATCTTCTGCAAATTGCGCACGAACAATTGAAAAAAATGTTGTCGATGCCGCGATCACAACAAGAGCTAAGAGTGCTAATCGATTTGTTTTCATAGATTTCTTCCCATGCTATTTCGAATCGTCCCTGCGGTTCTAATCTGGTTTGCGTAATGGCGGAGGCGCTGGTGGTGGTGTGGGCGTATTTCCGGAGGATCTCGTTCTGTCCGTCGAAACAGGATCTGTGTTTGTCGTAGATCTATCCCTGGCAACTGCCGTTGGCGGCGGGGGTGCGCTTGATGTCGTTGTGGACGCAGCCGGTACGGGGGCCGATGCCTCAGTCCCACTACTGGTATTCGCCCCTTCATCTCCTCCTCGCGTCGTTCCAACATTCCTCTTGCGCGCGCTGGCATCATTCGCCGGTAAAGGTGAAGAGGCCGACACTGCAGTCGGAGGGACGGGTGCAACTTCGTTGTACCACCACGGAACAACTGCGGATGGCGACTGCCAGCCGTACCTGTCGATGTTCATCCCATGAGCACTAACCATCCCGGCTTTATTCATATCATAATACCGGTCATCAAGCTCGGCCTGGCTGTGACACGAGAGGCAATTGTTGCTGTACGATATCTCGGATGAATTGGCGTGTGCGTATTCCTGTTCTCCAGATCCTCCGTCTGA
>CAYYHS010000196.1:0-3134 GCA_964471785.1 uncultured Chitinophagaceae bacterium | reverse complement strand
CTTGCTGAGGTCGTGCGCTGCCTCGCCGGTCAGGTGACGAAGCGCGGCCGTACCGGCTTCTCTGTTGCGGCTGATTCCGATATGCCTTAGGTTCTGATCCTCTTGCATTCCCAGCGGCGGCTGTCCTGTTACCCGATTGTGTTCGATCAACGACACGGTTTTTCCCTTCGACATTTTGCGATGAACCTTTGGCCCGCTCCCACCAGGGAACTTCCTGGCTCGATCGGCTCCGTGACGCGCCCGGTGCCTGGGAAGCAACGGGAGGTGCCGAAGCTCGCGATCTATCAGTTGCGGAAGCCACTGGAATTGTCGATGGTCTGCCCATTCCGCCCTGCCCGCGATACAGTCCGTCACCGCCGCGTGTAGCCCCTACAAACCGTTGACGTCCGCGTCCAAATCCACCTCCATTTCTTCCCTCTCCGCCGTACCTTGTGCCATAGTATCCGCCGAAATAATGATAGTGATCGTAACGAGGATACCAGTAGGGATACGGATATAAAAGCGTAGGATACCAGAGGCCAGCGGTATACCACGGGTCTGGATACCAGCAGTCATCATACCACGGGTCGTACCCAACGGTAGCTCCCCAGACGTACGGTGAAGGAGAATAGTAGCTAAACGCCGTCCGATAACGCCACGACCGGTAGCCGTCGTCGTTAAAATATGCGTTCTCCTCCGCAACGTTGGCGGTATCGGAAGCTCCGCTGTACGAGGAATCGTTGCCTTCGTCGCGATTGCCCGGATCTTCGCCGCTCACAGACTGTAGTTGCGTATAACATCCTGCAAAAAAGAACCCACTGACGAGGAGACTAGAAAGACCGAATAATCTCACATCTGTTTTCATACTCTATCCCTTCCTCTCTAAGGAAACCTTCATCATTGACAACAACATGAGGAAGCCAAACATTACATTGATTAAATGGTCCGGACGTATTCTACTTTGATCGTTCTGTTGCCGACGACCACGTGGTTCTGGTTCTTCACAAGATCCTTAAGATCAAAGCCAAGTGTAAAGCCATTTCCCCAGGACCACCGCATTCCGGCGTTGAGGTACCCTTTGCCTTTGCCGACAGCGCCATTGTTATCGTTCAACCCGAAGTCATATTCACCGAGAAGAGAGATGTCCGATCCCAACGATTTCTCCGCCCCGACAAAAAAATCTACGTTCTTGTTCCCGTCCTTGTTTTCGAGACTGTAATTCATCCCCCCATGAACACTCAGATTTCCTGCGATAGAATAATTTTTGCTGGCGGCAGCAAAAAAACCGCGTGACTTGATCGTAAAGCGGTCGGTGCTGTCGATGTAATCTTCTTTTCCTTGCGAATCGAATCCAAGCGCGATGGCCGGCATCGCCATCGTCTCATCGAACATACGGAACTTGACGTTGATACCGGGCAATCTCTGCATCGCAATGTTTCCGTTGCCGATGATGCCGCTCCCACCGTATGAAATGCCAAAGCTCAATCGATCGAGCGCCCCTGCGGAAAGACCGACTGTCATCCCTCCGTTTTGAAAAAAATCCACGTCCATTGCGAACGCTCCGCGTTTCAGGAGACCCGCTGTCGGTGTATCTATAATATACCGGGGCTCGATGTTCGCTTCATCGCCCGCAGTAATTTGAGCTATCATAAACGAATGAACGACAAGTATGAGACAGGAGAATAACAGTGTCCTCACTGATATTCCTTTCACTAGGTTAGACGCATCATGACTTGAGAGGTTTACACGCGAGCATGGCGCCGATGGTTCAATGTATGTAAATTCTACCCCTTTTTCCACGTTGTCGTGCCATCTTTGCTGTCCTCGACTTTGATGTTTAGCTCCTCCAGGCCTTTCCTGATTGCATCGGCGGTTTGCCATTGGGAATCTTTTCTGGCCTGTTTGCGCAATCTCAGGAGCAATTCCATCAGCCCTTGTTCCGTTCTCGCGTCTGCAGCAACGCTTGCCGCAGATCCGGTCGGTATGATACCCAAAACCCGCGATCCGAAATCCTCAAAAAGTCTAACTGCTTCTTGCAGCGTTGCCTCCGTTGGCAGCATCCCGGGTACCATCCACTCATTGACAATGGAAACAAGCTCAAACAGCTGGGCGATTCCTTTCGGCGTATTGAAATCATCGTTCATGGCATCCATGAAGCCGTTGCGTAGGGGCGTAAGGTCCCTCTCAATCATGCCGAACGATGATGAACGCCTCCCAAACTCTATTGCTTCCAGCAGTTTCCGGACGGCGTTGTGAAGTTTTGCCAGACCGATCCGCGATGCTTCAATAGCTTCTTCACTGAAATCCAGCGTACTGCGATAGTGGCTCTGCAGGATAAAGAACCGCACAACCATCGGATCAAATTTTTTGAACTCATCCTTAAGGGTCACAAAGTTGCCGAGGGACTTCGACATCTTCTGGCCGTTGACCGTCACCAGATTGTTGTGGATCCAGTACTTCACAAACGGCTTGCCGGTCGCGCTTTCGCTTTGCGCAATCTCGCACTCGTGATGCGGAAACTGGTTATCCAATCCACCCCCGTGAATATCGAAAGTCTCGCCAAGATATTTCATCGACATTGCCGAGCACTCGATGTGCCAGCCGGGGAAGCCGACACCCCATGGACTCGGCCAGCGCATGATGTGTTCCGGCTCTGCCCTCTTCCACAATGCGAAATCCTCCGGATTCCGCTTTTCCGACTTCACTTCTACGCGAGTACCTTCCTTCATCTCGTCAATGGATCGTCCCGAAAGTTTCCCGTACGCTTTGAACTTCCGCACGTCGAAATAAACCGACCCGTTGCTCTCATAGGCATGCCCGTTTGCCAGTAGCGTCTTCACGATTTCAATCTGTTCTATGATATGGCCGGATGCACGGGGAGAAATATCGGGGCGGATGACATTGAGGGCGTCCATGTCCGCAAAATAGCTCCGGGTTATGGTCTCGGCGATCTGCATCGGGTGGATCTTGTCGATGCGCGACTGCTTGAGCATTCTGTCTTCACCGTCGTCGAGCAGATGCCCGACGTCGGTGATGTTTTGAATGTACAGCACTTTGTAGCCGAGAAACCGGAGATAACGAACGATGATATCGAACGAAACATAGCTCTTGCCGTGCCCGATGTGCGAATCGCTGTAGACTGTCGGGCCGCAGAC